>JAGWXQ010000233.1 GCA_018969805.1 Paenibacillaceae bacterium
ATGTTGTGAACACTACGGTTTCCATCCAATAATCTTTATTGCGTTTATGTTCTTGCAAACGATACAAGATCCCTTCCCCATTTTTCCTGATCCCTGCTTGTCCAATATAAACGACACGCTCAAACGTCTCATCAGATGCACCAATAAGAAAATATACTCCACTTTGCGCGAGATCGTCACGCCCTTTACACTTTTCAAGTTCAATGCGTGGGATTTTGTACGCTACACCAGTCCAGTTGGCAAGTGTGCATTTAATACGCCCTCTTGGATCACCGTCCATGAGATAAAAATTAATATTTTTCCCTCTCGTGCCCATTGTCACAACCCCTTATTCTTACTGATTGTTTCCATTGATCAGAGCGTAAGAGATGATGCTTCTTCCTATCTTTATGCCTCAATATGACGAGGCCCCCCTTCCATTAACACCCGCTCCGCATCACATCGATCGTGGCTTGTCCATAAACACGACGTGTGTTTCTGAGATGCGTCGTGCAAACTGAATGCACGGGATCGTCAGCACCGTGGCGATCGTTTTAAACACAATCGTAGAGACCCAAATACTCAACCATACGTCCGTCGTGTACACGCCCCAAAACGCGATGCCACAAAACACCGTCGAATCAATGAGCTGGCTTGCGATCGTACTGCCCGCACTGCGCTTCCATAGTGCACTCGGCCGCGGATCTTTGCGCCGCAGCATCGCAAACAACCGCACGTCCAAATACTGACTGATCGCATACGCGACGACGCTTGCCAACGCCACACGTGGCATAAAGCCAAATATCGTCTGCATCGCTTCGTTGCCCATATCTTGTGCCGCCGGCTCAAAATAGAGCACCCACTGCATCAACCCCGTCGATACGAGGAGAAACAACAAGCCTACGTGCACCGCTTTGCGTGCCGTCGCCTCACCATACCGTTCGTTTAAGAGATCGGTCGCCAAAAACATCGATGCATATGTTGTATTGCCCAATGTCGTCACAAGCCCAAACACGTCGATCGTCTTCACGACTTGTACATTGGCAAGTACGGTCGCTACCCCGACCCACGCAAACAGCCCTTCTTTGCCAAAAAACCGAACACACAACAAAAAAGCGATCATGTGCAAGACGACAAATCCTGCACCCCACGCTGCATTAAATACGCCCGCTTCCATCGTCCTCTTTGCCCCCATTGCTCATCAATACGAAAAACTGCCCCCCGCCATGAGCAGGAGACAGCTTCTGTCAAAACAGCCAGACAATGCGCAATCGTCCTATAACTTGACGACGTTTTCTGCTTGTGGTCCACGGCTTCCTTGCACAACTTCGAACTCAACGCTTTGTCCTTCTTCGAGCGTGCGGTATCCATCGCTTACGATCGCACTAAAGTGAACAAACACGTCTTTGCCGCCTTCGACTTCGATAAAACCGAAGCCTTTCTCAGCGTTGAACCATTTTACTGTGCCTTTTTGCATAAAACTAACCCTCCTACCTGTTGCCTACTGCTATACTGCCCCGAACTTCGAGAAAATATTCACGAATATCGCGCAAAGTGGGTCATCACTATGCGAATCAAAGATTAAGGCATTTGCACAACATCCTTAGTGTAGCACAAACCAATTTGTGCCGCAATACCCCGCCCTCTTTTTTTTTGCGGCAAATTCAAAACACGCGTGGGAGCCCTCGGGACAAGTCCAGCAATCGTTTGTACTTTTCTGTACGATCGGGTATACTACAACAAAAGTGGAGGGGGCAAACGAAGCATGTGGATCGTACTTGCATTCGCTGCAGCAGCAGCATTCGCCGCTCGGGGCATATTGTTTTTGTCTACAGCTGCTCAGCCG
>JAGWXQ010000019.1 GCA_018969805.1 Paenibacillaceae bacterium
TGCAAGCGCCATCTTACGATCCCCCCTGCTCCTCGTCGCCCACAAACGCCTGCACGACCGCGATGCCCGCTCCACACACCGCCGCACACACCCCGATATCAAAAACGAGTGTCGTCGAGACAATCCCGTGCACATGCGTCAAAAACGACTTCCCAAAAAAAATCGGCACGACACCCGTACACACCGTCAATGCCACCCCCGCACAACACAAAGCAACGGCCGGCATCTGCATAACGTTTGCACGAAAATCCGCAAACAGCAACAGTACGAGTGCCGCAACACCGAGCAATCCCGCGACAAACCCCCCGCCAGGCGCATTGTGTCCATGCACCAACAAATGCATCGCAAACACAAAGATGATCGGTACGACGAACACCGTCGTCGTACGTACGATCGTCGTTTCACTCATGCTCCCGTTTCCTTTCTGCGCGCACACGAAGCATCGCAACCACAGAACAAGCCGCCACCGCAATGACGACAATTTCCAACATCGTATCCAATCCGCGAAAATCAACCAAAATGACGTTTACTACGTTTGCCCCTTCGGCAGCCGGCACACTTTGCGCAGCAGTAAAACGATCGATCGCCGTCTTTGGTCGCGGAATGAGCGCAATCGCGGACAGCACCGTGACGACAACGCCGACGAGCACCGGCAGTGCGCTCATGCGCGCACGCGGCGGATGCTTATAATGGCGCAGTACAAACAGCACAAACGCGATCGAAATCGTCTCTACAGCAAGCTGCGTCAGTGCCAAATCCGGCGCATCGAGCCACACGTACAACAGCGACACAAATAAGCCCACCGCACCGAGTGAACACACGATGGCCAGCCTCTGTCGCGCCACCGCCATCGCCACGGCAGCGCAGACGATGCCCGCAACGACGATCATCGCCACCACCGACACGTCCCCGATGCGCATGTGCATTTGCGTCACATCGACCGTCAGCACGAGCGCAGCACCAACACAGACGACCCACACCAGCCACAAAATCCCCGCACCACGACCCGCAGGCACGTGCGCCCACACATACGCGATGCGCGCAGCGGACATGCGCACCGTGCGCCGACAGCCCACACCGACCGCACGAAGACGACGCAATCCGCGCACACCCAATGCAAGACCCGCGCGCAACCGCGCCATGCCGACGACCCCAATCGTGCCGAGGACGAATACAGCGATCGTCATCCAAAGCGCCCACGTCACACCGTGCCACCACGACCACTGCATCGACGTGTCAAACGTGCGCGATGCAATCGCATGCACCGCTGGATCGATCACCAGCGATGTCACCGTCTGCGGTACCACGCCCCACACGACACCCCATGCGATGAGCACGAGTGGCGGGATCCACATCGCAGCGCGCACGTCCCCGTGCACCGCACATGACCCCCCAACTCCCCACAATCGCACAATCCACGCAACGCCATACACAAACGTCCCGACGCTCGCGAGCACAGCACATAAGCCCAAAAATATCGTTGCGCCGGATGTACGCATCGCTTCGATCAATAAAAACAACGATTCTTTGCTCGCAAAGCCGCTCGTAAACGGAAGCCCGACAAACATCGCCATAACGACCGTCGCCACAACCCCAACAGCAGGCATACGCCGAAATACCCCGGTCAACTGCCGTACGTCCCGCGTCTGCGCCGCATGATCCACAATGCCCACGAGCATAAACAACGCCCCTTTGGCACACGCATGATGGACGAGGTGGTACATCGCCACGGCGTACGCGGCGATGCCCCCATCTTGGGCCAAACCCCCGATGCCCAGCAACATACACAGCACGCCGAGCTGACTGACCGTCGAATGCGCCAGCATCCGCTTTGCATCCGTCTGGCGGACCGCGCCGTACGCACCCCACACCGCCGTACACACCCCGATGCCGACGATACCGATCATCATCGGCCCACCAAACAGCTCCCCCATCCGTGCAAGCACGTATACGCCGGCTTTCACGAGCGTCGCAGCGTGCAAATACGCACTGACCGGGGTCGGTGCTGCCATCGCCCCAGGCAACCACCGCGAAAACGGCAACTGGGCCGATTTGGTCGCGACCGCAAGAAACAACGCGACGTCCAACAACCACGAGTGGTGCGCACTTCCGCTCGCAAACGCTGCATTCCACTCTGAGATGCGCCACACACCCGTCTCCATCCACGCTACACCGATGGCGACGAGCAACGCAATGCCCCCGAGTGCCGTCACAACGATCGCACGCCACGCGCCCGCGCGCGCATCCGCACGGCCGTTCCAAAAGGCGACGAGCCCAAACGACAGCACACTCGTGAGTTCCCAGCACACAAACAGCACGATCGCATCGTCGGCAAACACGACCCCAAGCATCGCGCCCACAAACGCCAATATAAAGCCGTACAGCGTCGTCATCTTCTTTGGACATTCGCGCATGTACCCGTGCGTGTACAGTACGACGACCGCACCGATCCCACAAATGAGCATCGCAAACAGCGAAGACAGTCCATCGACGACAAACGACAACGTCCAACCGAGTGCCGGTACCCACGCATACGATGCGCTGGACAACGGAACGATCAAGGGCATACACACCAATGCCCCCATCACCGTCATAGCGATCGCCATCGCTGGCATGCGATAGCGCGCACACGCAATCATGGCCAATCCGACAACAAGTGGCGCAGCACACAAGAAAACAACCGGCATGCGGCACCCCCTTTTTTGCATCGTACACGATTGTGGCGCACATGTGCAAGTGCGTTTTCTTGCGCGGGCACATCCATTTTTTCCGCAACGATATTGACTTCAGGGCGCGCGTTTGAGACAATACACGTAGGGCACGCAAACCCATACACAAAGGAGCATCGTTATGTGGATTGTGATGATGTGGCTTGCGGTTGTCGGTATTTGTGTCTCCTTTATCCCACAACATCCGTCCGCCGCACACGAGCCGCACTACGCCTCTTCCGCACAACGCACCCATACCGAGCTCATCGTCCCCGCCTTAGCTGCGACCGTAGACGATGTTCATATCGTCGTCAATGCGCAATACCGTCTGCCCGCTGATTACGTCCCCGAAGATTTGGTACGCCCAAACGTACCGTTTGTCACGCCGGGCAACCCACCAAAAAACACCCTGCGCCGCATCGCAGCGCAAGCACTCGAACGGTTGGTCACCGCCGCACGCGCAGAAGGGCACACGATCGTCGGCGTATCTGCCTATCGATCGTATGCGACACAGCAGGCATTGTACAAAAGAGCGTTGAAACGAAAAAAAACGGCGTACGTCGCCCCGCCTGGAGCAAGCGAGCACCAGACTGGTCTTGCCATCGATGTGAGCAGTCCGTCGATCGGATACGCCCTCACAGAAGCGTTTGGCGATACACCAGAAGGAATATGGCTCGCTGCAAACGCCGCCGACTACGGATTCATTATCCGCTACCAAAGCGACACGCAAGCGATCACACACTATGCATACGAGCCATGGCACTTGCGGTACGTCGGCCTCACCCTTGCGACCCACGCAATGAACACCCCGCTTGAGACGATATTGCGCTTGGCGCTTTTGGAGTGAATACAATGCCCCAATGCACCCGTGAAACGGATTTGTACGCGCCACTCAAACATTGGCTCGAACTGCAACAATACGTCGTCCGCAGCGAGGTGTGCCATTGCGACATCGTCGCCATGCGCGAAGGACAAAAGCACCCACTCGTCATTGAGCTTAAAAAAACGTTTACCATCGCCCTGTTGCTGCAAGCACTCCGGCGGCGTACGGTGACTCCACTCGTATACATTGCCGCCGCACGTCCGCGCAGAGCAAAATTGGTGTCTGGCTTGTCCCTCCTATGTACACAACTGGGCATCGGGATGATTACCGTCGCGTTTTTTTCACGGAAACCGCCTCACGTAGAATGCCATTGTACACCAACCCCCGACGCACAGACGCGCCCATCCAAGGTCAAGTCGCTTGTCACAGAATTTTCACACCGCTCTGGTGACTACACCGAAGGAGGACAGACGCGCCTCCCGCTCGTCAGTGCATACCGTGAAAAAGCGCTCAAATGCGCCTACGTCATGCATACGCACGGAATGCGCACCCCACGCGACATCGTGACGACGACACAGACGATGGCTGCACCAGCGATTGTTCGCAACAACGTCTACGGTTGGTTCGCACGTACATCACGCGGACAGTATGCGCTGACCGATGCCGGTGTCGCCGCTCTGGATGCGTACGCCCACGTCGTCGCTGCATGGTCGGAGACGATCGACCGTGCCTTGATGTTGCGTGGCGACATGTGATACGATCGTTCCATTAGGGAGGTGCGTTATGGGCATCGCATTTTGGCTCGTCATGACAGTGATCGTCCTCTTTCTTGGTGTGTTGCTGACTGCAGCAGACAACGAAGATCGGACAAAAGGATTGTAATACAGCACGTTGCTTATACGCGTCCTTGATTTGAAAAAACATCGTTTTATAGAAATGAAGACTGAAACAAATGTGGTGTGGACGGATTGCGGGTAACACGATATTGGGACCCGGGAACACGTGCAAAACATCACTGTATTCGTTCATTGGTGGTACACAGAGTACGCAAAGTAGCCATACCCCCTTCTCAACGTGAGGAGGGGGTTCATTTGTGGCGCGGGCACAACGACACGAACGGTGCACATGCGTGTGTACGATCGCGTTGCGCTCTTTTCTGTTGCTCCATGATCGACAACTTCCCTTTACGTCACGACCGGCGTGCCAACGCCACAAGCAGCTCTTGTCGCCCTTCTTGTACGCATCCATACGAACGTGAACAGATCGAAGTTTCGTTCACCCGATGCAGCAGACGGTGTCGGTACGATTGCACGTTCATCGCGGGATCGTCACTGTGCGGTTGCCATCAAAAAAGTAGAGCACTTGTTCCTCGACGCGATCGTGCAGTGCCGTCTCGACGCCTTCTGTGTACAGCTGGATTTGGGGCATAAACTTTTGTCGCAATGCATCGTCCGTCTTATGGCGCGTCGATTCGGTCTTATAATCTACGAGCATCCATCCTGTGTCCGTTTTACACAAGCAGTCGATGACGCCTTGTACCAGTACGTGTTCTTGTGGTACTTCAGGGTGCCAGCGCGACAGTGGAACCATGAGGCTAAACGGCAGTTCTCGGTACACTTGTGTGGACTGTCGGATGCGTTGGCCGATCGGCTGGTGCCAAAATTGTATGATCGCCTCTAGGGGGACGGCATCTGCTTGTTGTTGGGTCAATCGCTCTAATTGTATCCAGTGGGCGATCCATGTGCGCAGGCGCTGCAGCGTTGGGGGTTCGTGGAGCGGGATAAATTCCATCACGGCATGGATTGCCCGTCCCCGCTCGCCGGCACTAAGTGGCCGATCGATCGGATTGCGCATGGTGCGCCAACGGCGTTGGGTCACGGCCGTTTCGGTTGGCTTCTCGCCGTGCTCCAGAGCCAGCACGTCTGACACCGCGCGTTTTGCGGCGATGTGCTGCAGGGGGTAGTATGGATGCACAAATGTGTGTCGTGTCGTTATCGCTTGTTCCAACCCATCGTCTTGTGGCTGTGGCGCGATGAACGTGTAATTTGGTGTCACTTGGGGACTTGGGCGGGGCGGTACGGCCACACTCGTGCGGGTCCATAGCGGGGGGTCGGTGTGTGGACAGCGCAGGCATGCGGGTACGATCCAGTCCAGCCATGTGCGTGCGTCCCAAAATTGCCCTGCCGTCATTTGGGGTGTTTGGGCGTGGCGTTGCCACTTTGACCACATGGTTTCGGCGTGTGGGCTGCTGCCACAGAGGACGAGTTTTTCGCGGGCGCGCGTGAGTGCGACGTACAAGACGCGCAGTTCTTCTGCCCATTGTTCTTGTTTTTTCAACGTCTGCAACGCCCACCAGCGCATCGTGGGCATGATTGTGGCGTTGTCCATATCGACGGTTTGGGCTGCGAGCGCGGTTTTGTGCAGCAGCAGCGGTTGGCGGGCATCCTGATTGGAAAATTGCACACCCATTCCGGCGACGATGACGATGGGAAATTCCAATCCTTTGCTTTTGTGCACAGTCATCACGCGGACGACGTCTTCTTGTTCGCCGACGGACACTGCGCTGGGCACATCTTGGCCTTGTTGTTGGAGCTGTTCGAGCATGCGCAAAAACGAAAACAACCCCGGCATCGCCGCATGTTCGTGCTGCCGTGCCCGATCGATGAGCGACTGAATGTTCGCTTGGCGTCGCGCGCCGTCTTGCAATCCACCGACGTACACGTCGTATGCGGATGCGCGCAGTACGGTGCGCAGCAACGTGGCGACCGATTGTTGGCGTGCGCACAAGCGCCACAGTTCGAAGCGGTGCAGCCACGTACGGACGCGCTCTGCCAGAGGGCTTGTGGTGGTCGCGATCGCCCGCAGCGCATCGAAGATCGGCCCTTCTTGCTGCATGCGCACCCACACCAAATCATCGTCGGAAAACTGTCCGATCGGCGAACGCAGCAGCGCGACCAGTGGGATGTCTTGATACGGGTTGTCGATCGCTTGCAGGAGGGCGAGCATCGTGCGCCCTTCTGTGGAGGCAAAAAAACCTTGGCGTACTTCCCCGTGTGCGGGGATGCCCCATGCGTGCAGTGCATCGAGCATATGGGGTATCCAGCTGTTGTTGCGCACCAAAATCGCGATGTCGCGATAGTGCGCGGTCCGCACTTCCGACCGTTCGCTGACGAAAAACGGCTGTGCGCCACACATCGCTTGTGCAATGCGGTGTGCGATCCATTGCGCCTCAATGTGGACGTGGTCGCGTTGTTCGCCTTCCTCGTCTGACGCGTCGTGTTCTGGATCAGATGCTCCGTCCGCTTGTGCCACATCTTCTTCGTGCGCCCCACGGTCCAAGAGGACGAGCTCGGGCACGGTGCAGTGCGGATCGAGCGCGGGGTACGATGCGCTTGCGGTCATTTTTGCAGCGGTGTCGTACGGGATTTCTGCAAATTGTCGGTCCATCATCGTGGAGAAGATCGCGTTGACAAACGAAATGACCGCATCGCGCGAACGAAAATTGTCTGTCAAATCGATGCGGATTCCGTCTTGTGCGCCATACGTTGTTGCTTTTTCCATAAACAACTCGGGTTGCGCCAAGCGAAAACGATAAATGCTTTGCTTGACATCTCCAACCATAAACCGATTGTTTTTTTGAGAAACGCATTGCAAAATAGATTCTTGTACTGCGTTTGTATCTTGGTATTCATCTACCATCACTTCGACATACTGTGCTTGCAATTCGGTCGCGATCGCGCTCGGTTCGGACGGGGTTCCAAGCACGCGTAAACACACGTGTTCCAAATCTTGAAAATCCATCAATTTCTTTGTTTTTTTTCGGGCAGTGTATTCTTGATGATAAGCGCGCACCAACCGAATCCACACCGCAGTCGGGTCGTGATCGGTGTCCGTGCACACGCGCACGCGTTTCCAAAGGCTTTTCATATCGTTTTTGATCGCATCGCGTTCTTTGCTCCACGCTTTTTTCGCTTCGGGATCGGACACGTCCTTGATCGGCTTCGCCCGAGTAAACTGAGGCGCACACAGCTGTTTGGTGAAGGGCACCCATCCTTGGAGGAGCGCATCGATCCACGATTGGACAATCGCGCGGTCTGCTTCGATCGTGACACGCAAAGGAGCCAATTGTGCTGTGGCGCGTTCCTGCAAGTCGAGCAGCCGTTGTTGCCAATCGTGCATTTTGGCAAGGGCCATGCGTTCGAGCGGACGCATGTAGTCCATGCCGTGGTGCACGGACAGCTGTGCGAGCCATTGCTCGGGAAACGGCTGGCTCCATGCCAAATGGTACAACTGCTCCATAACGTCCACAATCGCTTCATCTGACGTTTGTCCGCCGTAGTGCAGCACAAACTGCCAAAACGGGTCGTCTGTGGGCATCGTCTTGTAGTGGTGCTCCAACACGGCTTCGCGCGCATCTTGTCTGAGGAGCATCTGCTCAGTCGCCTGCGCCAACCGTACCGACGGGTCGATGCCGGCTTCTGCGGGATACGTCCGCACGACGTGCTGGCAAAACGCGTGCACGGTCATGACGTGTGCCAGAGGGAGGCGTGTGATCTCGTCTTGGACATGGTATCCTTGCGCTGCGCGTGCTGTGAGTGCATGGCGCAGGCGGTGGCGCATTTCTTCTGCGGCAGCTGCGGTAAACGTCACGACGAGCAACCGTTCGATCGGGACACCGCGGCATACATGCTCCACGATGCGTTCGATCAAGACGGCTGTTTTTCCTGAACCGGCAGAAGCTGCCACCAAAATGTTCGTCCCCGTCGTCTCAATCGCTTGCCTTTGGGCGGGTGTCCATGTACGCGTCATCGCTGTGATCGTCCTTTCCCATCGCGGTCATGCGCTCCCATACTTCGGAAACCGTCAATCGTTGTTCGCGAATCCGATGGCGCTCGGGATCAAAGCCGCATACGGCGTGCATCGCACACGTGTCACATGCAAGTGTGTGGTCCGCTGTGCGCCGCGGGTGTGCTGCGATGTGGCCGGAACGGATGTGTTCGCCGAGTGCAGCGAGTTTCCAGCGCAAAAACATCGTCCACGCCTCCCACTGCGTGGAATTGAGCACTTCCATCGTGCGCGAGGTGGCCTGCTGTCGATCGCCTTGCCACGACACAGGAATGATGGGCGACGTTTTGGACGATTGTCCGTCCATGGCGGTCAATGCCACGACATCGTTGCGCAGTACGCCACGCATTTTGTATTTTTTGAGCAGTTCTTCTTCTTGCGCTACAGAAGCGTCGGACACTGCCAGCAGGGGGTGGTATACCGGCGCGTACAGTGCTCCCGCCAATATCCACGGCGTATGCCAGACGCGCGGTCCTGCCGTTTCGACGTGGTAGGCGTACGTCAACAGCTGTAAGGAAACGCCGTGCCAGACGTCGCTCCAATGCAATTTTTTCGGGCGTGATTTGTAGTCGATGACCCGCACGTACCGACGATCGCCGACTAAGGCGTCGATGCGGTCAATCCGCCCCGACAGCACCAGCTGTCCATCGTCTTGGAGTGGAACCGTCAGCGGGGGCATCTGTCCGTTTGGTCCAAACACGACTTCCGTCGCAAGTGGATCAAACTGCCCGCGCAGCTCTTGCTGCTGCATCATCCGCAGCGTACGCACCAACAGCCGCTCAATGAGCGTCGCCGTATGCCGTGCCCGTCCCGTGCGTGCAAAAAATTGTTGCCGATACGTTGCCAACTGCGCCTGAACGTGAGTGACCACCAACGCTTGCAGTGCATTCGCGTCGATCGTGCGCAGCGACGTACCGTGGTCGATCATTTGTGCAATGACGGATGCGAGTACTTCGTGTGCGATCAGTCCGATGTCCGGGCGTTCGATGCGGTACTGTTTGCGTTGCTGCAAACGTAAGCCGTATTTGGCAAAATGAGCAAACGAACACAAGGCGTACGTCTCCAACTGCGACACGCTCGATCGGACCACACGTCCATACAGCGCGTGTGCAGCTTGTTGGGACAGCCGCTCTGTGCCGACGGATTCAGTCAGCGCATACACAGGCGCCAACACGTTGTTCGCTGTCCACCACGCCCCGTGGATCGTGTGTCCACTCGCTGCCGCTTGCAACGCACGCAGGAGCATGCGCTGCGTCCAGGCGGGTGTACGCACGTGTTCCCATACAAAAGGGAGGCTGTTCCATTGGGGCGGGGCATCGCACAAGGCGGTGTGTTCGGGCATCCAGTGGCGCAGCCGTTCGATCCACTCTGACGGCCGACAGCTTGTCCCTTCCGCGCCAATGCGGTGCGTCCCGATCCACAGTGCCTCACGCGCCACAAAGGTGTGCACGTAAAACACATACGGTTCTTCGCGCAATATGCGTGCTTGGTCAGGCCCGAGTACGTCGCCAAAACGCTGCGCGAGCGCGCGCCGTTCCCACTCCCCGAGCCAATTTCCATCGCGGCGTTTTGCAGGCATGACACCGTCGTTGAGTCCGACCCAACAGACGACGCGCACGCGGGGCAAGCGCGATCGATCGACGTGCGCAATCAGTACGTGCTCCAGCGATGGAGGAACCGTGCCGAGCGTCAACTGCTGGATTCCCCCGCGCAGCACATCGGAGAAATGGGCCAAATCGGCTTCATCTTCGCCCATAAGCATGACGAGCTGCTCAAGCAAATCGCATACGCTGTTCCACATCGTTTCATGCACCGCATCGATCGCACCGGTGTGTGCATCGACAGACAGACGTTGGAGCAGGAGATCGACATCCCACTCCTCCAAGCACGCCCACAACCCACGCGCCCAATCGCCCAACGTCGTAGACTGCGTCCAGCGTGCGATGCGCTCCAATCGTGTGCACAACGCCTGCTGACACAGCAAGCACGCTTCGTCTGTCACGTACGGTTGCATTGGCTCCCACCATCGCTCATCCCGCAGTCCGATCCACAACGCCACGTGTTCAAAACGATCGATCGCATCACGCCATTGCACGTCGGTATAGCCCGGAGGTGGTGCAACAAACAGCTCCGTTTTCATCGCCCGAAAAATGGGCTCGGCCGCACGCGACGATGCCGCAATGTCAAGCAGTGCATATACGAGCAATGCCAAAGGATGGTGTGCCGCAGATTGTTTTTCATCGATATAATACGGAATGTTGAGTAAAGGAAATACGCTGTCAATGTGCGCCTTGACGTCGTCCCACTGACGCGTCACGACCGCAATGTCGCGATAGCGCACCCCACGCCGTGCACAGTCGTCGATGTAGCGTGCGAGTGCCTCTACTTCTGCATGCGCATCCGCCGCTTCGTACACCGTAAGCGGGGGCAGCGCGTCGTGCGCATACAGCGATGGCAAATGGGGCGCAGTGCTCATCCCACACCCTTCTTGCACCCATCGACACTCCAATTGTTGTAGTGCGGGACACAGCGCTTGCACTTCGTCGCATACGATCGGGGGCGCAATCGTGCAGTGCACGTCACGCGCCATGTGTTCGATGCGCCGTACTGTCCGTGCTGGACGAGAAAACCAATCCGTATCTGCCCCTGCATCGTGGGGTCCCGGATACGTCAACGCAATCGTGACGTGTGCCTCGCGCAGCAACAGCGATTTGAGCACGAGCTCTTCAGCGGGGGTAAACCCGTGAAATCCATCGATCCACACGTGTGCTCTGGATAAAGACGGTTGCTCCAAAATCGTGCGGGCAAGATCGCGCAATTGCGCTGCATCCGCCAAACGGTGACGGGCAAAACATGCGTCCACCTCATCAAACGTGTCGGCGAGATCGCGCAGCTTCGTTTTGAGCGACATCGGTGCCACTTCATCAGCCCATGCGCGCAGCTGCTCCGTCGTCACACACGACTGTGTGCATTCGTGCATCGCCTCCAGTACGTGCGTCGCCCAGCCCCATCCCTTTTTGCCCACGCGCAATGGTGTGCGCTGCAGCACATGGGTGAGCAGCATCGCTTTCCCCGTATCGTCCAACGTAC
>JAGWXQ010000020.1 GCA_018969805.1 Paenibacillaceae bacterium
TCGGATTGTCCATCTTCCGTTTGTTTCCATCTGCAATATATACCGTTCGCTCATCTTGAATGCGTACGACGATTGCATAAGCGTACTTTTCTCTTCCCCGCAACACCTTAACGACTTGCCCTATTTTCAAGTGCGCAGTGCTGTGCGATTGCCTCATGGAGCAGAACACACGAACAATGCATCGAGTTGCGCTGCAACTTCTTCTTTTGACCGCTTGCCATCGATCGTTCGCAAAATATGTCTTTCACGATAGTATTCAATGAGGGGGGCTGTTTTTTCTTCATACTCCTGCAACCGAACGACGACCTTTTCCTTCGCATCATCCGCACGCGACATGACGACTCCCCCACACGCATCGCACACGCCAGCCGTACGGGTCGGGGCAAAGTGCCGATGATACGTTGCCCCGCACGATGCGCACACAATGCGTCCCGTGATGCGTTCGATCAGGATGTCCGTATCTACGTGTAGTTGCACGACGTGGTCCAGCTGTGTATGGCGTTTGTGCAACCATGCATCCAGTGCCTGCGCCTGCGCAATCGTTCGTGGAAACCCGTCAAGCAAAAATCCATGTGCACAATCTTCTTTTTCGCATCGTTCGAACACAATTCCGATCGTGATCTCATCAGGAACGAGCAATCCTTGGTCCACAAACTCTTTCGCACGGACACCGAGAACAGATTGTTCTCGAATCGCCAAACGAAACGCATCGCCTGTCGATATGTGTGGTATTCCGAGCAACGCGACAATGTGCGCAGCTTGTGTCCCTTTTCCCGCTCCAGGTGGTCCCAACAACATGACATTCATACGTTGTACCCTCCTACACGATGCCCACTATCGCTGAATAAATCCTTTGTAATGTCTCTTAATCAGCATGCTCTCGACTTGCTTCATCGTCTCTAGTCCGACACCAACGACGATGAGCAAACTCGTTCCACCAATCGTCACCGATGCAGGCAACTCCGCGAGCCTTCCGAAAAAAACAGGCAGTACAGAAATGACCGCCAAAAAGATCGCCCCAGAAAACGTTACTCGATTAATGACGCGAACAAGGTAGTTTTGTGTCGTAATTCCAGGACGAATGCCCGGAATATAACCACCATTTTTTTGCATATTTTCTGATAATTGGACGGGATTAAGCTGGATAAATGTGTAGAAATACGTAAATCCGATAATCAACAAAATATACAAGACCATTCCCAGCGTCGCTGTGTAGTTCAAATTGACAATAATCCAATCCGCAACCGGATTTGTTCGAAAAAAACTGGCGATCGTCGTCGGAAACATCAAGAGCGATAGCGCAAAGATCACCGGAATAACCCCTGCTGCATTCACCTTCAACGGAATATGCGTCGATTGTCCGCCGACCATTTTGCGGCCGACGACACGTTTTGCATACTGCACTGCAATTTTGCGCACACCTTGTTGGACAAAAATGACACCGACCGTAATTGCAAGCACGACGAGTACGATAATGACCACTTTAATGATGCTAAAAAACAAAAGCGTCGAATCGACATCTTGAAACTGCGTTTTGTAAATTTGTGTGATATGTCCCGGAATACCCGCTACAATTCCCGCAAAAATAAGAACAGAAATTCCATTTCCAATGCCTCGATCCGTAATCTGTTCTCCAAGCCACATCAAAAATGCCGTACCCGCAGTCAGTACGATCGCAATGAGTGTATACGTCGCAAAACCTGGGTTGATCACTAAGCCGGGGTACACGTTATTAAAACCGATCGTCATCCCGTACGCTTGCAACAACCCAAGACCGATCGTTCCGTACCGCGTAATTTGCGTCAGTTTTTTTCGTCCGACTTCGCCTTCTTTTGCCCACTGGGTAAACTTTGGTACGACATCCATCGACAACAACTGTACGATAATCGAGGCCGTAATGTATGGAAAGATGTTCATCGCCAAAATGGAAAACTGAAAAAGTGCGCCTCCAGAAAATGTATTGATCAAATTAAAGATGCCCGCACCAGACGATTGAAAATCGAGCGCTTTCAGTTGATCCACATTTACATTGGGCAAAGGAATGAACGAGCCGATACGAAAGACGATCAGTACTCCGAGTGTAAACAAAATCCGATTGCGCAACTCTGGAACACTGAACATATTGCGTACAGTGCTGATCATGCAATCACCTCAATTTTACTCCCTGTACTTTGTAGTTTCAAGATGGCAGATTCCGAAAAATGATGCGCTTGCACATGCAATGCAACTGTACACTGCCCATCACCGAGAACTTTTACGCCGTCGCATTGTTTCCGGATGATTCCCGCCTGGAGCAACAACTCCGGGGTCACAACCGTATGTTCCGGGAATTGGTCAAGCTGTCCCACATTGACGATTGCATACGTTTTGCGAAACGGATTGTGAAAACCCCGCTTCGGAATGCGCCGATACAACGGGTTTTGTCCCCCTTCGAACCCTGGACGCACCCCACCACCCGAACGCGCATTTTGCCCTTTATGACCGCGCGTCGATGTCTTTCCCATCCCACTACCAATGCCTCGTCCTACACGCTTACGCGCATGACGCGACCCTGGGGCAGGTTTCAACTGACTCAAAATCACAGTACGCACCCCCTTTATTCCCTACATCGACACTGTTGATTCTTCCTCGATCTTCCATTCGAGAAGATGTTCCACCGCCTTCACCATACCGCGATGGGACGGTGTATCCGCAAGCAACACTGTTTGATGCATTTTGCGCAATCCCAGTGCCCATACCGTTTTGCGTTGCGTTTGCGGTCGCCCGATTAGGCTGCGCTTTAATGTTACGGAAAGCTTTGCCACACGACTTCACTCCTTAAGGGCGCAGCAGCTGCGCAATGGTTTTGCCACGAAGCTTTGCGACTTCTTCAATGCGCTTGAGTCTCGATAACCCTTCTAGTGTCGCTTGAACCATATTGATCGAGTTTGATGAGCCAAGGGACTTGGTCAAAATGTCTTCCACGCCAGCGAGCTCAAGCACCGCACGAATTGCACCACCGGCAATAACACCCGTTCCTTCCGATGCCGGTTTCATCATCACGCGACCTGCGCCAAACTTGCCAGTAACCAAGTGGGGAATCGTCTTTTTGACAACAGGCACTTTAATCAAATGTTTTTTTGCATCCTCAATGCCTTTGCGTATCGCATCCGGTACCTCAGCCGCTTTTCCAATGCCCGCTCCGACGTGCCCTTTTCCATCGCCAACGACAACGAGCGCACTAAAGCTAAATCGACGTCCGCCTTTAACCACTTTCGACACCCGATTAATGTGCACGACTTTCTCCGATAACTCGCCTACTGTGGCCAAATCAATGCGCAAGAACAATCCCTCCTCCTCATTACATCCCTCTTAAAACTTTATGCCCTCTGCACGAACTGCGTCCGCTAGGGCTGCAATTCTTCCATGGTACAAGTAGCCTCCACGATCAAAGACGACTTGCGTAATTCCTTTTTCTTTTGCGCGCTTTGCCAACAACTGTCCGACACGTTGTGCAGCCGCAATGGTCGCTCCAGACTCCCCTTTTTCATAAGCGCGATCCAGCGTCGATGCAGCTGCAATCGTCGTTCCGGTTTGATCGTTGATGACTTGTGCATACATATGCTTCGATGAACGAAACACGTTTAGCCTCGGACGTTCTGGTGATCCGATAATTTTTTTTCTGAGCCGCAAATGCCGGATTTTGCGTGCTTTGTTTCGGTCTTGTTTTTGGATCATCCCCGATACTCCCTCCCTACAGTCATTCGGTGTGCACAATGCACAACGACCGATTGTCCTTACAGAACAGTTTTTTTCCGTATTGCAAATGAAAAACAAAAACCAACCTACTTTTTCTTCCCGCCTGTTTTTCCTTCTTTGCGCAAGATGCGCTCGTTTTCATACTTGATCCCCTTGCCCTTATACGGTTCCGGAGGACGCACATCACGAATTTTGGCAGCGTACGCTCCGACAACTTCTTTATCAATGCCACGTACGATAATTTTGTTGTTTGCTGGTACGTCAAAGACAACGGACGCATCAGGAACAATTTCTACAGGATGGGAATACCCCACATTAAGCACGAGTTTCTCACCCGTCTTATTTGCACGATAGCCCACGCCGACAAGATCGAGTGTTTTTGTAAATCCTTGCGTTACACCGTGCACCATGTTTGCAATCACACTGCGCGTCGTTCCATGCAACGACCGGTGCAGTTTGTTGTCGCTCGGTCGTTCAACGACAATGTGTGCCCCATCAATGTGCACGCGCATGTCGCCGTGGATGCGTCTACTGAGTGTTCCTTTAGGACCCGTTACAGTGAGCACTCCGTCTGTTTGCTCAACGGTCACGTGTTCTACAAGTGCGATCGGCTTGCGGCCTATGCGCGACATCGCGATGCCTCCTTTGTTCAGTACACTACCAAATATAGCACATAATTTCTCCGCCTGCTTTTGCTTGCCGTGCCGCTTTGTCTGTCATAATTCCTTGCGATGTCGATACAATCGCGATTCCCAGACCGCCCAGTACACGTGGCAATTCTGTCGCTTTTGCATAAACGCGCAAGCCCGGTTTGCTAATGCGCCGCAACCCCGTAATGACGCGTTCATTGTTGTGTCCGTACTTAAGGAAGAGGCGAATAATGCCTTTATTGAGCTCTCCCAAAAATTCAGCATCCTTAATAAAACCTTCCTGCAACAATATTTCGGCAATTTTCCGTTTGGATTGTGACATCGGAATTTCTACCGTATCATGCCGAACGATATTCGCGTTGCGAATGCGCGTCAACATATCAGCAATCGGATCAGACATCATGCGTGTACACTCCTTTCAATGTTGTTACCAGCTCGCTTTGCGCACGCCAGGAATTTGTCCTTTATACGCAAGTTCTCTGAAACAAATGCGACAAATATGAAATTTGCGCAACACAGAATGTGGTCGTCCACATCGTTGGCACCGCGTATATGCCCGCACTGAAAACTTCGGTTGTCGCTGTTGCCGTACTTTGATCGACGTTTTAGCCACGTTTGTTCATCCTCCCCCTTTTTTGTTACGCACCAAAAGGCATACCCAGCTGTTTGAGCAACTCCCGCGCTTCTTCATCAGAATGCGCTGTAGTGACGATCACAACGTCCATTCCTCGTATTTTGTTCACTTTGTCATACTCAATTTCTGGAAAAATGAGTTGCTCCTTGAGTCCTAACGTATAATTTCCTCTGCCATCAAAAGCCTTGTTCGAGACACCACGAAAATCGCGTACGCGAGGCAATGCCACGTTCATCAGCTTGTCAAGAAAAAAATACATCCGCTCACCACGCAACGTCACTTTCGCACCGATCGGCATATTTTGTCGCACTTTAAACCCTGCGATCGACTTTTTGGCGCGCGTCACAACAGGCTTTTGTCCACTAATGAGCTTGAGTTCTTCAACCGCTGCGTCAAGCAATTTGGCATTACCGATCGTATCCCCCAAGCCCATATTGATCACAATTTTTTCGACCTTCGGCACTTGCATTACGGACGAGTACTGAAACTTCGTCATCATTGCTGGCGCAATTTCCGAAACGAGTCGTTGCTTTAACCTACTCACCACCGTATTCTCCTTTCTTACGCTAATCCAGCGATGCACCCGAGCGATTGGCGATGCGTTTTTTCTTGCCATTGGCTTCTATTTTGTAATTAACCCGTGTCGGTTTTTTCGACTTGGGATCGATGTGCATCACGTTGGATACGTGGATGGGAGCCTCTTTGTGCACAATGCCCCCTTGCTGCGCATCTTTCGTCGGCTTTGTATGACGGCACACCATGTTGATGCCCTCTACAAGTACCCGATTTTCCCTCGGATACGCCTCCAAAATACGACCTGTTTTCCCTTTGTCTTTTCCGGTAATGACGATCACGCGATCATCTTTTTTTACATGCAACTTGTTGTTGTGGCTTTCTAAACGTTTTGTTGATCGTTTCATCATTCGTACCGTTCACCTCGATTGTATTTTAGATGACTTCGGGTGCAAGCGAGACGATCTTCATAAATTCCTTGTCACGCAGCTCTCTTGCGACAGGTCCAAATATGCGCGTACCCCGCGGACTTTTGTCTTCCTTGACGATGACTGCCGCATTTTCATCAAACGCAATGTACGATCCGTCTTTTCTCCGTGCCCCACTCACTGTTCGAACGACGACCGCCTTGATGACATCTCCCTTTTTTACAACGCCCCCTGGAGTCGCTTCTTTTACCGAACAAACGATCAAATCTCCAATGTGCGCCGTCCGTCTTCCTGTGCCACCAAGGACACGAATGCACATGACTTCTTTGGCTCCTGAATTGTCTGCGACGCGCAAGCGCGTAAATGGTTGGATCACGAGCACAACCCTCCTTCCACGACCAATGTGTTAGATCACGACCGCTCTTTCAATAACTTCAACAAGACGCCAACATTTTTCTTTAGACAATGGCCGTGTTTCCATAATGCGGACGACATCTCCGATTTTTGCATCGTGATGTTCGTCGTGTGCTTTAAACTTTTTCGTATACTGCATCCGCTTATGATACAACGGGTGACGCTTGTACGTTTCTACGCGCACGACGATCGTCTTCGTCATTTTGTCGCTCACGACACGCCCAATTAGCGTTTTTCGGTTGTTTCGCTCCAGCGCTTCCACACACGTTCCTCCTTCCACATTCTCGCTACGATCCGATTCCAAGCTCTCGTGCGCGCAACACGGTTTTTGCTCTGGCAATGTCTTTACGCACATCGCGTATCCGACTCGGGTTTTCCAATTGTCCTGTCGCTTGCTGAAAGCGCAAATTAAACAGCTCTTCCTTAAAACTTGCCACTTTGCGCTCGATTTCCGTTGACGTCATGTTGCGAAATTCATTCGCCTTCATGTGCATCACCGCCATTGTTTTCTTTTTTCACAAACTTTGTCTTAATTGGCAATTTGTGTGACGCAAGACGCATCGCTTCCTTTGCCGTTTCCTCTGGTACACCCGCGAGCTCAAACATAATGCGACCTGGCTTAACGACAGCGACCCATTTTTCGACATTTCCTTTACCGCTGCCCATCCGAACTTCGAGTGGTTTTTGTGTAATCGGTTTCGCCGGAAATATATTGATCCACACCTGACCGCCACGCTTAATAAAGCGTGTCATCGCGATCCGTGCAGCTTCAATTTGTCGGTTCGTAATCCATGCCGGTTCGAGCGCTTGAAGTCCATATTCCCCAAAGCATACTTCCGTGCCCCCTTTGGAGCGCCCTCTCATTTTACCTCTTTGTTCTTTGCGGTGTTTGACGCGTTTGGGCATCAACATGTGTCATTTCGCCCCCTTCTGACTTGGCTTTGCGCTTGCTTGTCGGGAGCACTTCGCCGCGATAAATCCATACCTTCACACCGATCCGTCCATACGTCGTGTGTGCTTCTGCCGTCCCATAATCGATGTCTGCCCGAAGCGTATGCAAGGGAACACTTCCTTCGCTGTACCCTTCTCTACGCGCAATTTCCGCACCTCCGAGCCGACCGCTGACGTTGACTTTTATTCCTTTTGCACCCGCACGCAAGCACCGCTGCATCGCTTGCTTCATCGCCCTCCGAAACGACACCCGCCGTTCCAGCTGCTGCGCGACCCACTCCGCAACGAGCACCGCTTCTAAGTCCGGTTGTTTTATTTCAGAAATATTAATGTGTACTTTTTTGTCTGTAAGTTTGACGATGTCATTGCGAATCGCATCGACTTCCGCTCCACCTTTTCCGATTACGATGCCCGGCTTAGCTGTAAAAATCGTTACATTCACTTTGCCTGTCGCGCGCTCGATTTCAATACGCGAAACAGCACTGTCTTTTAGCTTTTTCTTAAGGAAAGCACGAATACGCACGTCTTCCATTAGCAATTGTCCAAACTGTTTGTCCGCATACCATTTTGACTCCCAGTCACGAATAATGCCAATGCGCAAGCCGACCGGATTGACCTTCTGACCCATACGTTCCCTCCTTCTTTATGTGGACGGGTTATGACCGCTCTTGCAATTGAATCGTAATGTGGCTCGTTCGTTTCAAAATTTGCATCGCCCTTCCTTGCGAACGGGGTTGGACGCGCTTCAACGTCGGTCCCTCATTCGCATATGCGGTGGCAATAAACAACTTTGTCTCATCCAAATCATGGTTGTGCACCGCATTGGCGACTGCCGACTTGATGATCTTCGCGATCACAGGAGATGCCGCGCGTGGTGTATGCCGCAAAATGGCATACGCCTCCGGCACTGATTTCTCGCGTAACAAATCAAGCACGAGCCGCACCTTACGCGCCGTTATGCGCACAAACCGTGCATGTGCGATCGCTTCCATAGCCATAACCTCCATGTTTTGCCTTAACGTTTCGTTTTTCGATCGTCACCTGAATGGCCTTTAAACGTCCTCGTTGGAGCAAACTCTCCAAGCTTATGACCGACCATATCTTCCGTTACATATACGGGAACGTGTTTGCGTCCATCGTATACGCCAAACGTGTGCCCTACAAACTGCGGGAAAATTGTTGAGCGTCTAGACCACGTTTTAATGACCATTTTTTTCTTCGATGCTTGCACTTCATCGACTTTCTTCAGCAAATATCCATCTACAAATGGCCCTTTTTTCACACTACGCCCCACACAAAAACCTCCCCACGTGCTTCGTCATATTACTTGCGGCGACGAATAATATATTGGTTTGAACGCTTGTTTTTCTTCCTTGTTTTTACACCCAACGTTTTCTTGCCCCATGGAGACATTGGCGACGGACGTCCAATTGGCGCCTTCCCTTCTCCACCACCGTGCGGATGGTCGTTTGGATTCATCACGACCCCGCGTACCGTTGGTCTCCGACCGAGCCAGCGGTTTCTCCCAGCTTTCCCGATGTGTACGAGCTCATGGTCTTCATTACCTACCGATCCAATCGTGGCACGACATACGCTCAATATGCGGCGCATTTCTCCCGAAGTGAGCCGTACGATGACGTATCGTTCTTCTTTTCCGAGCAGTTGTGCTTCAGTTCCCGCCGCACGAACGAGCTGCCCACCTTTCCCGGGTTGGAGCTCAATATTGTGAACGACCGTACCGACCGGGATGTTTGCCAGTGGCAAACAATTGCCCACTTTAATGTCTGCGTTCGGACCAGATACGACTACGTCGTTGACGTTCAATCCTTTTGGCGCAAGAATGTACCGCTTATCGCCATCGTGATAATGAATGAGTGCGATGTACGACGTACGATTTGGATCATACTCAATTGCCGCCACACGTCCCGGCACGTCATCTTTGTTGCGTTTAAAATCAATCACCCGATATTTCCGTTTGTGTCCGCCTCCATGGTGGCGCGTCGTAATTTTCCCTTGATTGTTTCGTCCAGCTTTGCTTTTTAGTGGAGCGGTCAACGCTTTTTCTGGCTTCGATTTGGTAATTTCTTGAAACGTCGCCACCGTCGTATGTCTCCGAGACGGTGTCATCGGTTTGTACATTTTTACTGGCATTTGCATTCACCCCTCTTCACCAAAAAATCATCTTTCTCCACCTTCAAAATACGGCAACGTCTTCGTCCCAGGCGCAAGTTTTACGATTGCTTTTTTCCATCCTGTCGTGTATCCCGAAAAACGACCCTGACGTTTTGGCTTTGGCTTAACATTCATCGTATTGACACGCACTACTTTCACTTTAAAAATTTGCTCTATTGCATATTTTATTTCCGCTTTATTTGCTTGCTTATCGACTTCGAAAAAATAAATGTTGTTGACAATTTCTTCACTTGTGCTCTCTGTAATAATCGGTCTCCGTATGAGATCGTGCACGTTTTTCATTATGCAAACACCTCCGCGACCCGATCCGCTGCTGCCGTCGTAATGATCAACTGTTCATATTGCATGAGATCCAAAACATTTACACCCGCAGCATCGACAATTTTGGCGTATGGAATGTTGCGCACCGACAAAAACAAATTCGGATCCGCTTCATGAACGACAAGCAACGCTTTGCGCGTAATGTTCAAGTTTTTGATCATTTGGACAATAAATTTTGTCCGTGGCGCGTCCAGTTGCAATGCGTCCAACACCGTAATTTCTTGATCGCGCACTTTCGAAGATAACGCCGAATGCAGTGCCAATCGCCGCACTTTCTTATTCAGACGATACGCATAGCTCCTCGGAGTCGGCCCAAAGACGACACCCCCGCCCTTCCACTGCGGCGCACGAATCGATCCTTGTCTTGCGCGTCCCGTACCTTTTTGTTTCCAAGGCTTACGTCCGCCTCCACGCACTTCGCTCCGACCTTTTGTTTTATGCGTTCCCAAGCGCAATGACGCTTGCTGCATGTGTACCGCATCATACAATACGTGCACGTTGGGTTCAATGCCAAACGCATGCGCAGCAAGCTCCACTTCACCTACTTGCGCTCCTGACGTATTGTATACCGCCACCATCGGCATCTCGGATGCCTCCTTTCTGCTGTATGCGAGATTACGCCTGTTGCTTTTTCGATGTGCGCACTTGAACAAATGCGCGTTCGGGTCCCGGTATCGATCCTTTAATAAACAACACATTGCGTGCAGCATCTACGTGTACGACTTCCAAATTTTGCATCGTCACGCGGGCATTTCCTGTCCTACCTGCCATGTGCTTGCCTTTAGGTACACGGTTTGCATCGCGATGGATCGCAAGTGAACCTTGCCCTCGATGGTACTTCGAACCGTGCGACATCGGTCCACGACTCATATTCCACCGTTGAATCGCGCCCAAAGTGCCCCGTCCTTTGGACTGCGCTGTCACATCCACGCGATCACCGACGTCAAACGCATCTACCGCAATCGTCTGACCGACGTCCACGTCTGCCAGCGGAACGTGGCGAAACTCACGAATATACCGTGGGGGCGCGACTTCGGCCCGCTTTGCGTGGCCTATCGCAGCGCGCACTGCACGTTGTGGGCGAATCTCGCCCAATCCAAGCTGAACCGCCTCATATCCATCACGCGCAGCATCTTTCTTCTGCAATACGACGCATCCGCTCGATTGTACGACAGTGACGGGTATTGCTTTCCCCTCTGGTGAAAACCACTGCGTCATTCCAATTTTTCTTCCGAGTATTGCTTTCGTCACGTGTGCACCTCTTTTCTCAAAACCTTACCTATTTCTCTGCACGGTGAAAATCAAACGGGCTATAATTTGATTTCTATATCGATACCAGCAGGCAAATCAAGGCGCATGAGCGCATCTACTGTCTGCGGTGTCGGATGCAAAATATCGATCAGGCGTTTGTGCGTGCGCATCTCAAAC
>JAGWXQ010000021.1 GCA_018969805.1 Paenibacillaceae bacterium
TGGAGCTGGTGCAACGCGCGCTGCGCCATCGGCAGCGCAATCACCGCTTGTCCCGCTACTTGTGAAAAATCGCGCACACGCTTAAGCAATCGATTTGCAATGCGCGGTGTCCCGCGGCTGCGCGACGCAATTTCGACGGCGGCGTCCGTCTCAATCGGCATCCCCAAAATGTCCGCTGTGCGCGTCACGATCGTGCGCAGCTCATCCCCTCCATAATAATTCAGACGGCAGACGACACCAAATCGGTCGCGCAGCGGGGACGACAGCAAACCGGCACGCGTCGTCGCCCCAATCAACGTAAACGACGGCAAATGGATGCGCACCGTACGCGCACCCGGGCCTTTACCGAGTACGATATCGAGTGCACAATCTTCCATCGCAGGATACAGCACTTCCTCGACTGTCCTGTGCAAGCGATGGATTTCATCGATAAACAGTACGTCCCCTTGTTGCAACGCACTCAAAATCGCTGCCAAATCGCCCGGACGCTCAATCGCAGGACCGGACGTCACGCGCAATTGCACGCCGAGTTCGTTGGCAATAATTGCGGCAAGCGTCGTTTTTCCGAGCCCTGGTGGTCCATACAACAACACGTGGTCAAGGCTCTCTTGACGTTGTTTTGCTGCATCGATGTACACGCGCAAATTGTGCTTCGTCGCATCTTGTCCGATGTATTCGTGCAAATATTTTGGTCTGAGTGAATAGTCCGCGTGCTCATCAAACATTGCGCCCGCCGTCACGAGCCGCTCCTCAATCATGTCCCCACCTCATCACACGAACGTTTGAAAAACGATATATTATAAAGATGATCCGACCGTATGCAACGCCGCGGAAATCCACACCGCGGCATCATCGGTATCGGCGCATTGCGCAGAGACACGCGCCCGCAGCCGCGCAATTTCAGCTTCGCTATACCCAAGTCCACTGAGCGCCTCGCGCACTTCCTCCCACTGCCCGCTGCGCGCAGGCACATCGACGATCGCGACACCGAGCTTGTCGCGCAGCTCCAAAACGAGCCGCTGCGCCAACTTTTTTCCTACTCCGGGAAGTTTTGTCAAAAACGCAACATCGTCGTGTTGGATCGCCGACACGATGCGCGAAACGTCCGCACCCCCGATCATTGCAAGTGCGACGCGCAGCCCGATGCCGTTTACCTCGATCAGCTGACAAAACAACGCCAACTGATCGACCGACACAAACCCGACGAGTGCCACATGATCTTCGCGCTGCGCGTAGTACGTATGCACCGTCGTCTCGTCCCCGATCACAAAGTGCTGCGGGGCACAGACGAGCACGCGGTACCCGACCCCATGCACATCAATGACGATCGCATCCCGATGCTGCTGCACGACGATGCCTCGGACAAACGCGATCATCGTCACCCCTCCTTTGGTTGTGCCGTATGCGCGTGGCACACCGCAATCGCCAGTGCGTCGGCCGCATCGTCTGGCTTGGGCACGGACGTCAGCCCCAAAAACGTGCGCACCATAAATTGGACTTGCTGCTTGTCCGCATGGCCGTATCCGGTCATCGCTTGCTTCACTTGCATCGGCGTGTATTCCCCTAAAGATAGCCCGCGCTGGTCCGCGACGAGCAGCATCACGCCACGCGCTGCCCCTACGGCAAAAGCGGTCGTGACGTTTGTATTAAAAAACAACTTTTCGATCGCCATCGCAGTCGGCGAATATTTCGTGCACAGCGCATGCAGTCCATCATAAATGATGCGCAACCGCGCTCCTTGTGGTGCGTGCGCCGTTGTCGTAATCGTCCCGTATTGCACCGTCCGCAGCACACCCGCACGCACTGCCACGATGCCGTATCCCACCGTCGCCAGCCCCGGATCGATACCCAATATGACCATGGTTCGCCTCCGTGTGTTCAAACGTATCATACCAAACTCGTCTTGATGCGTCCAGTACGCATGCCATGGCAATAAGTACCAACAAAAAACCGCAACAGCGTACATATTTTTTTCCCACTATCCGAGCATGTGCGGATCGATGTCGATGTGCATCTGCACATCGCGCTTGTGCGCCTCTTCTGCGTGCGCTGCGACGACGGCTTTGAGCATGGGTGCGATCGCAGTGTCGTGCGGTGCTTTGACGAGCAACTGAAATCGGTACCGGTCTTTGATCTTTGGAATCGGAGACGGCACCGGTCCAAGCAATGCAATATGAGGAGTGTTTGCGATGGCTTCGCGCAATGCATACGCAAACGCTTCGCTCGTCCGCATCGCATCTGCAACGTCTGGTCCAGACACCGTCACAAGTGCAATGCGGCGATACGGTGGATAACCGAGTTCTGCACGCACCGCAAGCTCCGTACGGGCAAACGCATCGTAATCATGCTTCGCTGCATACGCAATGCTATAATGTTCTGGCGCATACGTCTGTACGATGACGTGCCCTTCCAGCGCATGCCTTCCAGCACGCCCCGCCACTTGGGTCAACAGCTGGAACGTCTTTTCGGCAGCGCGAAAGTCCGGAAGCCGCAACGCCGTATCCGCACTCATGACCCCTACGAGCGTCAGTGCAGGAAAATCGAGCCCTTTGGCGATCATTTGCGTGCCGATGAGCACGTCGGCTTTTCGCTCCCGAAACTGGGCCAACAACCGCTCGTGCGCCCCTTTTTGACTCGTCGTATCGACATCCATACGCAGGGCACGAACGTCGGGAAACAATGTGCGCAACTGCTCCTCGACTTGCTGTGTCCCCGAACCAAAATGCCGCACGCGATCGCCCGCACAATGCGGACACACGTCGATCGTCGGCTGATGATGCCCACAATAATGACAGCGCAACTGGCGGTCTACACGATGGTCCGTCAGCGTGACATCACAATGTGGACACATCGGTACGTACCCACAATCGCGGCACAACACAAAATTGGCGTATCCCCGGCGATTGAGAAACAGCATCGCTTGTTCTTTTTTTTGCAACGTATCGTGCAGTGATTGCTTGAGTGCCCGTGAAAACATCGAACGATTTCCTTGCTGGAGCTCTTTGCGCATATCGATCACTTCGACCGGGGGCAGGCAGCGGTTGTTGATCCGCTCATGCATCGTGATGTGCGTGCGCGCGTTGCGCAGGGCACGGGCGTACGTTTCGAGTGACGGCGTCGCACTGCCCAAAACGACCGGTGCACTGTGCAGCTCACCCCGCTTAATCGCGACGTCGCGCGCATTGTATTTTGGGGCGTCTTCTTGTTTGTACGACGATTCGTGTTCTTCATCGACGATGATGAGACCGACGTTTAAAAATGGAGCGAAAATGGCCGAGCGCGCTCCGATCGCAATACAGACGCGGCGCGTGGCAATTTTGCGCCACTCGTCATATTTTTCGCCAGGGGACAAATGGGAGTGCAGCACCGCGACACGATCACCAAACCGCGCCTTAAACGCACGCACCATTTGTGGTGTCAAGGAAATTTCTGGGATGAGCAGGATCGCCTCGCGTCCGCTCATCATGCACGCCTCGATCGCATGCAAGTACACCTCTGTTTTGCCACTGCCCGTCACCCCGTGCAACAAAAACACTTCCGGATCGTGGCGCTGGACCGCAATAGAAATCGTTTGTACCGCGTTGCGCTGGTCGTCCGTCAGCAGTGGGGGCGCAGACGCCTCAACGTGCACGGAATCGTATGGATCCCGCCACACTTCACGCACATCGAGACGGACGACACCTTTGTGTGCCAACGCCCGCAGCGCCGACGACGATGCCGGGCACGCGCCTTCGATGTCGCGCTTGCGCCATGGCATCCCATCTGCTGCCCCTGCAAGCACGTCGAGCACGGCCGCTTGCTTCGGTGAACGCACCCGCGTCTGCTGCGCAAGCTCCGATAGCGCCGCCGCATCGTGCAGCGGTACGACGATCGTCTCTTTCTTGACCCGCACCCGATCGTGCGTGTCCATCGATGCCACGAGCCACCCCGCAGCGATGCCCCGCCGCACCCATGCGTGCAGCTGCACGATGTGCGACACGTCCTGATGCGCTAGCAGCACCGATCGCTCCATCGGCTCATGGGCGGCGACTGTGCGGACGATGCACGCGGCCGTATGCGCTTCGTGTTCGGTAAACGCATCGATGTGCACCGAAAATGGATCTTCGATCCACGCACGCGCCTGATCCGACACCGTCAATCGTTCCTGAGCAATCGCCTTGAGTGCACGGGGTACGATCGTACTGAGCACGACGGCCATCGTGCACGCGTATTCGCGCGCAATCCATTCTGCCAAACGAAACATCTGCATCGAGACGATCGGCTCCGTATCGAGCACTTCACGGATTTCCCGTACTTTGGCTACTTCTGAGTCTGCTTCGACCGCACGCACGATCGCCGTCACCGTGCGCGGCCCAAACGGCACGACGACCCGTACACCCGCAACGACGGCCATATGCGTGGGCACGGCATACGTATACAGCCGATCGACTGCTTGCGCAGGCACATCGACGATGACTTTGGCATACGTCCGCTTCATTGTCCTTCCTCCGCTGCGATGATGTCCCATATGCGGTGTGCGAGCTCCGTTTTGGGCATGCGCGGCAGCGCCACTTCCGTGTCGCGCGTGACGATCGTCACTTCGTTTTCGTCAGCACCAAAGCCACATATGCGCACGTCGTTGGCAATGATCGCATCGCACTGCTTCCGCACACACTTTTCCCGCGCATACTGTACGACGTGCTCTGTCTCCGCTGCACATCCGATCAACCGCTGGTGCGTTTTGCGCGCCCCGAGTGCAGCGAGGATATCGATCGTCGGCACGAGCTGCAACGACAGCGGAACGTTCGTCTTCTTCATCTTGTGGTCCACCGACTGTGCGACCGTGTAGTCCGCGACGGCAGCCGCCATGATGACGATGTCTGCCTGATCAAAGTGCGCAAACACCGCATTGGCCATCTCCTTGGCACATTGTGTGTAGATGCACGTCATCCTTTCGGGCAATGGTACCGACACTGTGCCATAAATCAACGTCACATCTGCCCCACGCTGTTGTGCCGCGCGCGCGAGCGCGATGCCCATTTTCCCTGACGATGCATTGGCGATGCCCCGTACCGCATCGATGCGTTCAAACGTCCCGCCCGCTGTGACGATGACGCGCTTGCCGCGCAGTGGATGCGCAAACGTGTGCACGACCGTCTCAACGATGTCGTCTGGTTCGGCCATGCGCCCCGTACCTTCATCTCCACACGCAAGAAAGCCCGACGTCGGGGGCACGATGACGACACCGCGCGCGCGCAGTGTCGCGACATGCTGCTGCACGACCGCATTTGCCCACATATGGCGGTTCATCGCCG
The DNA here is from genome assembly GCA_018969805.1 of Paenibacillaceae bacterium. Classification (GTDB taxonomy): domain Bacteria; phylum Bacillota; class Bacilli; order Paenibacillales; family YIM-B00363; genus REEB470. The sequence goes on from JAGWXQ010000021.1 coordinate 5,295, forward strand.
GTGCGGCGATCACAGGCACACGCGTCCCGATCGCGAGCAGCGCCGCAGCGGCCATCCCATCGCCCAAGCCGAGTGCAAGCGACGCAAGCGCATGTGCTGTCGCCGGCGCGATGACACACGCGTCCGCACGATCTGCGATGTCGATGTGCGCGATGACCGACGCATCGTCTTCTGCAAAAATATCCGAAATCACACGTGTGCGAACGATCGCTTGCAGCGCAAGCGGCGTGACAAATCGACACGCACCTTCCGTCATGACTACGCGCACGTCTGCACCGCGCTGCACGAGCGCACTGCATATGCGCACCGCTTTCACCGAAGCAATGCCCCCTGTGATCACGACAACGATCGTCTTTCCATGTATATACACAAATCACCCCTCCAACTGCTGCGTCCATTGATGAAAACGACACGTTGCATCGATGCGTCCCATAAGGGATGCATCTGAGTATAGCGCAAACACGGCCACAATCGCCACCCGTACGTTTGTGCGCCCATTTTGCGCGCGCACATTTTTTTCGACACGATGTTGCACTCCGTTTACAGACGTTGTATAATAAACGATGGTAGTATTTGTTTGCGCGCGTTCTTTTTTGTTGTTCGTGAATGCGAACCGCGATGTGCATTGATCGGAATAGTGATCCATTGTCCTTCCTCCGATCCAAAAGGCGATCCCTTTTTGTGTGCACTGCGCGTTGCGCGCATCTTGGGTGAACAGCGATCGGACGCGCATCCCACCAAGGAGGTTGTGCTTAATGTCCACACATGCACGTAGTCCGATCCCGTTCATCGCCCTCTGCACCATCTTGGCGATATTTGGAATGCCCGCATCGTCATGGGCGGAAACAAAACAGCGCTCATTGTTGCCCCACATCGTCCGCGTCGATCACCCGACACACGGCACATACGGAAACGGATACGTGTACAAGAAAGAAAATACAGAAAAAACAACTACCGCTTATGCTTTTTTCTCGTATGATTGTCCGGAACGAATGCGGCAAAGTAAAGAGCAGTGTGCAAAACTGACCGATCAAAAGACCACCGTCACGTTTCCGTATGGAAAAAAATCGTACTCCGGCACGATCGTCGGCGTGTATTGCCATATCATAAACGCGAAAAAACGCATGCAATCAAAATGCAAATCAGGGCACATGCGCATCGGCATCGTCCGTTTTGACGTCCGTGCATCGGACCACGACCTTCCACCCATCATCGGGCCCGAAGCGTACGACTATCGAGGGCGCATCCCATTTTGTACACAAACGAAGAGATTTACGCCAGCAAAAACATGGGGGCCTTTTGCGATCCCCTTTTCGCAATCAGAAACACACGTGCATGTTTGTACGAAAAAACAAGATTGGATCGTAACGACTTTCAGCGGAACACCCATACGTGTCGCCGCGAAAGAAATGGACCAAATTAAGAAAAACATCATCGGATATCCCGCTTATGATCCGGTAAACAACATCATCGTCGGGATGGTTCTCGGAAAAGACAACACCCATGTCGTATCTTTGAGAAACACGCAGCGCATCATCACGAGCAAACCGGCGTTTGCGCATTTGTTGTTTTATGATTTTTCCTGTTTTGTAAAAGATCGATGCGATACGACACGATAAACTTCACGCTTTAATGAACAAAAAGTGCCAAAAAGACCAAAACTACGTTTCATTCAACTTCATTCACAAACCTTGACGATACGCGCGTACAATACGGGCATTTCGGGAATAGATCATACACCTTTGTGGCGTACGGTTGACTTCTTCATGACGTTGTGCGATAGTAGCTTTGCTTCAAAAACTGCATACATGCTGAAGGAGTGCACCGCTTATGTACAACAGCTTCCAGCGCAACCTCTTTGTCGTATCCATCCTTTTCGTCGTGTGTGCCTTCTTGCTCCTCACCCACACGCGTGCCCATGCAAAAAGTTCTGACTATGTCGTCACAGTGCTCCAACAAACCGATCATCAATACGGGTTTGGTAAAAACATGAAATCGTTCCCCATCTACAATCCTGTAGGATACGGAATCGTGACCAGTATAAGCGGGTCATACAGCATCGCACAAGTGCATATTCAGTGTATCGATGGTGCAGAGCAATGTACGAAACAAAAATACGTGATCCGGTCCGGTGCGCATGTTCAGCCCGATACAAAAAAACAGAATCGTTTCACAGTGGACGCGAGACGCTGTGCTCCGTTGCCAAAGACGATTTCGGGCGACTCCATTTCTTGTACGTTTTTGATCAATACAAAGAACATACCCGTCGCACCGATCGGACGGCAATCAAACACCGTTTCTGCAATCATTGAGGGCAAAACATTACAGGGGACGCTCAATGGCTCCGATGTGCACTTTCACAAGCCAATCATCGATGAAGATGCTGGCGCAATCTTAATCACGATCGGTCTCCCTGTGTTTAACGATCAAGGTGCTGTCATCGGATTGCTCCGCGATGATCCCACCGTCTGCCCATTCGATCAACGATGCCAGATTTTGCCCATCACGTTTGTAGCGCGTAGTGCACGCCCTCCCGGAGTTCCACAACAACAAGCAACAGTCAATCGAACGAAAGCGATCGATACGATCAAACATACATCCGCGTCCGTCGTTCGCACACGGATTACGCAAATGCGCGATAAATGCAAAAAGAACAGAAACTATATTAAAAATTATGTACTTGCATCTTCTTCATGCACCTTGATCGAACGAAATACGTTGATTCATTTATTGCGCCCGAACAACGCCGAAGATGTCCGGTATGCGGAAACGATTGTGAAATTTATGACATTGATCAAAGTCGCCCCGTGAGTGATCCCATAGCGCAAGAAATACAAACCCCCACAAAAAACTTTGCTTTTGCAAAAAAAAGGAGCGGTTTCTATGCGTACGTGGACGTGGATTATTTGCAGCCTATTTTTACTTACCCCTACTTCCGCCATCGCCCAAGCACAACATTCAGATGCACGTATTGCACAAGCGATCACCGTATTGGTGATGCACCCAACCGATCGTGCGTATCAATCGTCTGCGGTTGTGATCAAATCAACACCAAAAGATCGTGCATATACGAATGATGCACTATTTTTGCACCCTTGTGCTGTAGATTCTTCAAATAAATGCCCGGACAGCGACACATTTGTTGTTCAGGTCGAAAATAAGCAAACAACCGCCGAAGTCGTTGGGTGGCGATGCATCGAACGCATCCCTATCGCATCTTGTCAAAAAAGCAAACTCCTGGGAATGCTGCGCTTTCAAACAACACAGAAGATGGAAGTGGCAGAACTTTCATCAAATCCACAAAGCAATGCAGCCTGCGCCGTGATCGACAAGCAGAAATCGACAGCATGTGGTACTTTTCAATCAGATACAGATACAATCACACTCAGTACGTCCATGCCCGTCGATCCTATTGGTGCGGTCGTTTCTGATGGCACACTGATCGGCGTCACTCGTTCGCTTCCCAAAGAACCATATATTGCCATCATCCGAATCAATGCAATAAATACAACGATTCCAAATCGCTGTTCGTCCATCTCATTTTTTGTCCCCGTCCATTGTCGCAAACAAACGTCTGCCATGAAAACGATACAAAATCACGGTTCGCCTAACATAAAAAAAAATCCGAGTTTTGTGCACATTGCCCAAAAACGGACGCGACTTACGGATCAGGACGTTCATCGGATAAACAAGGTGTACAACAATTTGGATCCCGCACTAAAGACGCGCATCATTGAAAAAATAACGCACCATTGTCGATCCAACAAAAACTATGTCCAATACCGCTTGAATGTACGCCACACATGCGCACGGTTTGTTGCACACCAAAATACAACTGAAGCTTTTTTGACCATCCTGCGGTACGTGGAGTTTTTCCCATCGTTGAACACACAAAAAAGCGAACAAGGGCTATAACCGCGCAAGCTTGTCCTCGTAAGGAGCACGGATAACGCCTTGTTCGGTAATGATCGCGGCAATGAGATGGTGCGGGGTAATGTCAAAGGCAGGATTGTACACGTGCACTCCTGCTGGGGCAACCGATGTGCCACTGATCGTCGTCACTTCGGATGCATCGCGCTCTTCGATCGGGATGTGCGCCCCTGTCGGCGTGCGCGCATCGATCGATGACGTCGGTGCTGCGACATACAGCGGGATGCTGTGCGCTTTTGCCACTACAGCGATCGTGTACGTGCCGATTTTGTTTGCGGTGTCGCCATTGGCTGCGATGCGGTCTGCCCCCACAATGACGGCATGCACTTTTCCTTGCGCCATCAGCGTCCCGACCATACTGTCTGTGATGAGCGTGACGTCGATGCCTGCTTGCGCAAGCTCGTATGCGGTCAAGCGCGCGCCCTGAAGCACGGGACGCGTCTCTGTCGCGTACACCTTGACCGCGCGCCCTTGCTCGTGGGCGATGTACATCGGTGCGGTCGCCGTCCCATACGGTGCCGTCGCCAACGCACCCGCATTGCAATGCGTCAATACCCCATCTTCTGGGCGGATGAGCTGCAACGCCCAAATGCCGATCGCATAATTTGCACGCGCTTCTTCTTGTGCGATCGCATGCGCCTCCTGCTCCAGTGCTTGCACAATCGCATGATCGGATGCTGTCACCACGATCGCGCGCATGCGATCGACCGCACGCATCAGATTGACCGCTGTCGGGCGTGCTGAGCGCAACATGTGCGCCGCTTCCAGAACAGATGCACGCCCGTGCCGCGCCGCCAATACGAGCCCATACGCAGCGACGATGCCAATAAGCGGTGCTCCACGCACAGCCATCGTCACGATCGCATCAACGACATCCCCAACGTCACACAATGTGCGCTCAACCCGCTCTTGCGGCAACCTCCGTTGGTCGAGGATGACGATGCGATCACCGTGCCAGCGCATCGGTTCGCTATGCGCCATACGCTTGTTCGTACTGCGCAGCATCCCACAACGACTCGCGCTGCGATGCGTCCGTCAGTGCGATGGCGATCATCCACCCATCGGTATATGGTGCGGTATTGACGTGCTGTGGCTCGTCTTTAAGCACTTCGTTTGTCGCGACGACCGTCCCTGACACGGGCGCATACAGCTCGGACACCGTCTTGACCGACTCGACACTGCCAAAAGACGCCCCTTTTTCCACTTGCGTACCGATCGGGGGCAAATCGACGTACACGATGTCCCCAAGCGCGCACTGCGCAAAGTCGGTGATCCCTACTTTCGCTGCATTGTCCTCGCCATAAAGCCACTCATGCTGTGCGGTATACGCATACTGCTCCGGTACGTGCACGGTGCACTTCCTCTCTACAAAAAGGGGGGATTACTTCGCGCTCAAATGCGATGCGCCGGGTTTCCAGTTGATCGGACAAAGCCCACCGGATTGGAGCGCTTGCAGTACGCGCAGCGTCTCCTCTACACTGCGCCCGACATCGAGGTGCGTGACTACAGCGTATTTGAGCACCCCTTGTGGGTCAATCAAAAACAACCCGCGCTGTGCAATGCCTTCTTCTTCGATCAGTACCCCATAATCGCGCGCAACCGACTTGTGGATGTCCGATGCCAGCGGAAAGCGCAACAGACCGAGCCCGTTGTCCGCCGCATGAATCCACGCCCGATGGCTATGGACACTGTCCGTACTCACGCCGACAATGTCGCATCCAAGCGCATCGAATTCATCGTACGC
>JAGWXQ010000234.1 GCA_018969805.1 Paenibacillaceae bacterium
ACCCGCGATCGTTCCCGCCAAAACAGTGCCCCCATCCCACGTCCCTTGCCACACGACCCAGCATCCGACAACGATGGCATGGATCCCAAGCTGCATCGCTATGCGCAACGTCTCTCCCCCCCTCTTGCCTAACGACCGAGCACCGTTTTTACGTACACATGCGCATCGGACAATACAACCGTCCGCGCGTACGTGACGACACGGTCCGCCCCAAGTCCGATGCCACAAAGAACGACAAGCAACAAAACGACGGCAAGCCGTGTCCATACGGGCATGTGCACACGCTGGTCGGATGACCATGTCAGCCGCATCGCGACACGGATGAGCGAGAGCAGTACGGCAAGCGATGCACCTGCTGCCACGATCAGCCAGATGCGCATCGCCACATCGCCCCCATCCGTCCGCTCTACCAAACCAAACAGCAACAGCGCTTTTGCGACAAACGGACCAAATGGAGGAAGCCCGCCCGCGACGAGCACACCGCACCACACGAGCATCGGTGCCATGCGTGCGTGCTCTGCCCGTATGCGATCCGATCGCGCCACAGTCCCAAACAACAAAAACAACATCGTCTTCGCCACCATATCGCTCAACGCCAACACGAGGAGCGCATCGTGCGCACACGCAAGCGCAAGTCCGAGCATGCCGGATGAAATGATGATTTGGTACGCCAAAATGCCCGAAATGGTCCGCTGCACGAACATACCCAACACCCCACCGGCGATCGCAGCGACAGCAATCCACCCGATCCACGACGTCTCGATGCCCCACACCATCCCAATGCGCACCAATGCGTACAGCCCGATTTTCGTCATAAGCCCCGCAAACAAGGCCGCAACGCCGATCGAGAGCCCCGCATACGCCTGCGGCAACCAAAAAGCAAGCCCAAGCCCTGCTTTGAGCGCAAACACAACACCAAACATCGCCAGCAACACGTACCGCCACGAACCCGCACCGACTTCGATCGCATGCGCCATATTGAGCGTACCCACAGTGCCATACAGCACGCCGAGCGCAAGCAAAAACAGCAGCGAATTGGCCGCATTGAGCACGACGTAGCGCATCGTGCGATCCATCCGCTCGCGCGCATGCACGGATTGTACGGCCATGAGGGCATACACCGCAATCAGCATGACTTCAAAGCAGACGAACAAGTGGAAAAAATCACTCGTGAGCACCGCACCACTCGCCCCACCAACGACGATCATAAGAAAAAAAGGCTCCCATGACGATGCGCCCCGCGCTCCGAATGCATGCACGAAGACCGTACATGAAACGATCGCAATTGCACTCAAAAAAAATACCGCAAACGCATCTGCGACGTACACAATACCAAACGGCGCGGCCCACCCCCCAAACTGATGAACCAACGGTCCACGCGTCAGCACAGATGTACACAACACCCCGACGCAACCAACGTGCACGACACTGCCTGCAAGGGTGATGCCGTGCGCAACGCGCGGCTGTGCGCGCCACACCAACGCACACAGCGCAGCAACAAGTGGCACAATCATCGGGAATACAACGAGCACACTAGCCATGCGAACGCTCCATTTTGGCTACGACAAACCCGCATCCGAGCAAAAATGCCGTAAATGCAAAACTAATGACGATGGACGTCAAAATCAACGCTTGCGGGAGCGCATCGACCATCTCGCCCCCACCAGGAACGACAATCGGTGCCGCACCGGTGCCGACGCGCCCCATCGCCAAAATAAACACATGCACGGCGTG
>JAGWXQ010000022.1 GCA_018969805.1 Paenibacillaceae bacterium
ATCCGTGCGATCATCTGTGCATGATGCGCAAAGGTGCATTTCCGATTTGTTTGAGACTGTCGTCTGCCCGCCGAATGACAAACGCATACTGGCGATCTTGATATGCGACGTCCGTCATTAGCCGCACCGTGTACGTTCCAGCACTGAGCTCGCGCTGAAACGAAAACGCCGCATCGTCAATCGCACTGCGACGCGCCTCAATCATGCGCCCGTTTGCCGCCAAAAGCTGCACGTACATGATTCGGTTTCGGGGCAATTCGGTCAACACAAACTGAACCGTTTCTCGACGCAACAAGCGAAATGAAAACCAATCTTCGTCTTTTGACGTATGAAACAATCCCCGCATCATTTTGTCGTACACAATCGGTGTCGGTGTGAACCGCGAATTGTTTGGTTCGTTTTCATCGTTCAGTTTTGGCTCATACTGAATGTACAGCGTATACGTCCCGACAACAGGCAACGAAAACCGCGACTTCACATTGCGCACGCGTATGCGCACAAACCCCGCGCGCACGTTGATCGGCTCAGAAAACTCATTTTCCCCTTCTCCACCATCGTCATATCGCCGATCGTCTTGTGCAATCATGCGCAATTCGCCGTCGATGCGTGGGGTATTGAGCTCCAGCTTGGCGCGCACGATGCCCGCCCGCGGGATGGGGACCAAAAACCAATCTTCATCGCCGATTTGATGAAACGTGCCTTTCAATGTCGCATTGAGTTTTTTTACGACAAACGCATCTGCCTCGGTGTCGTTGGGCTCTTGGTCATCAGGAGCAATCGCAAAATCGGTCGTCAACCGATAGTCCATCCGTGTCGAAGAGGCGAGTTTTGCCCGTGCATCGATGTGCAACCCGATGCGTATCGGCTCGGTCGTCACAGAAATGCGCACCGAATCGCCATCACTGACGGTTTGCCGCGTCGGTGACGCATCCGCTGCCCGATCCACGACGACTTCAATCGGCAACGGCGCATCGGTCAACGCACGCACAGATACATTGAGTACTCCCTCTGCCGGAGGAGTATACACGTACCAATCATCATCCGCCGTGCCGTTGAGCTGTGCCAACGTCGTGTCAATGACCGATGCCGGCGTTGCCAATCGCGGATTGTTGTTTGGTTCATACCCGTCCGGTCGGTACGCATTGCGCAACAACGCATCGGCACGAATGACCCCGTAGCCCGTCGCCGCATTCCAACCGACTTGGACTCCGAGACTCGCAGCTTGCCGCAGCCTCTGTCGCACGATCGAAGGAGACAGTCCTGGCTCTTTCCCCAGCAACAACGCAACAATCGCCGCCACTTGCGGTGCGGCCATCGATGTCCCTTCCGCGTATGCATATTTGCCCCCGAGTGCAGTCGTATACACGTCCCAAGGAGCGACAAAATCGATTTCTTGACCCCAGTTTGACTGGGAATGAACTTTTCCGAGTTTATTGATTCCACCGACAGCGATAACGGTCGGATACGCCGCCGGATACGTAACATCCGTGCCATTGTTCCCCGATGCCGCGACAAGGACGACATTTTTTTTCTCTGCATATGCGACGACGTCTTGCAATACAGGGGCGTTGAGATGCATACCCAGTGCGAGCACGACGATGTGTGCCCCTTGATCGATCGCAGCACGTATCCCTTCACTGAGCTGTTCTTCCGTACCATATCCGTTTTTGTTGATCGCTTTAATCGGCAAAAGCGACACGTTTGGGGCGATGCCCGAAATGCCTTCTTTGTTGTCCGCAATCGCGGCAATAACGCCCGCTACATGGGTTCCGTGTCCCACATCGTCCTGTGGGGGACGCATTCGGTCTACGATATTAATCCCCGGCAGCAACACATCGACCAAGTCTGGGTGCGTCATATCGACACCCGTATCGACGACGGCGACGGTGACCGGAGCGAGCGGTGCACTTTCAAGCAACGCCCATGCTTGCGGCACACGCAGTACGTTGATATACGATTGCCGCGAAAAAAAACTGTCGTTACGCACAGTGTTTGCATGCACGACCACCGCATTGAGCGCACACACCGCTCCAAGTACGATGAGCACACACCGTCGTCCCATTGGGCATCCCCGCTTTTCTATATGGCCACAGTCCTCGACCGATTGTTCTCTCTTATGAAACGACCGTATGGGCAATAAGTTGCGCAAGCAGCTCCATCAACCATCCCGGTGCGCACCCTAAGGCGACACTCCCGAGCGCACTGCCCCAAAGCACCGTCTGTGCAAACCAACGTGTGCGCACAGACGATGGCGGCACTGGTCCTTCTGGACGCCAAAACATTTGGCGCACAATCCGAAAATAGTACGCAAACGAAATGACCGTCCCCACAACAATGAGTGCTGCCAGCACGATACCCGCAGTCCCCTCACGTTGCGAGAGCGCATCAAGCAAAATAAACAACTTACCAAAAAATCCCGCACTTACTGGAAGCCCGGCAAGCGACAATACGATGCAGACGATCGCGACGGCCGTCCACGGCGCACGGTACACCAATCCGGCAAACTGATGCACGTGAGGCTGTGTGCCAGTCGTGTGCGTCAATGAAATCGCCGCAAACGCCCCAACGTTCATGAGCACGTACGCCACGGCATAGTATAGCCAAATTGTCCATGCATCAACGTCAGGCCGTGTGCCCGAGGCGATCAACGGGACGAGCAACAGTGCGGCATGGGCAATCCCAGAAACAGCAAACAACCGCAACAACGTCACTTGTCGCAACGCGAGCACGTGGGCAACGACGAGCGATACACACACAAGCACAAACAATACGTCTACGACGACGTCGGCGGCATGCGGAAACAGCACGTCCACACACACCCGCCACAACAAAATGATCGCCGCGAGCTTTGAGACGACCGACAAAAACGCCGCTACAGGAACAACCGCTCCCGCTCCCACATCGAGTGCCCATGCATGAAACGGCACAAGCGCAATTTTCACCGCAATCGATGCGACAATCATCACAAAAGCAATCGTAATGAGCGATGCATCTTGCCCCATATCCAATCGGCTTGCCATCACCTCATAGTACGTCGTCCCTGTGCATCCGTACAAGAAAGAAATTCCGTACAACAAAAACGCACTCGATACCCCACCGAGAACGATCAGCTTCATCGCCGCCTCTTTGCCGATCGCCGCACGCCTCATCCCAATGAGCACAATCGTCGATATCGTCAAGAGCTCCAGCGCAACGTACGTCGTCATCCACTCACGCGAGGAGACGAGGAGCATCGCTCCCATCAAAGCAGGGATGTACAACGTATACATTTCCCCAACGGCGTGTGTCTCGTTTGGCGTGCCGATGGCAATGCCCAATACACCGCACGCTGCAAGCAACAATACAATTTTGCACAGCGATGAGAACGCATCGGCTTCATACGCACCAAACAATACTGTCGCATCCGTCTCTTGCACAAGCTGCACCACCGCAGCAGCAAGCGCTCCACACAGCACCACAAGTGCCCCGATGCCGATCGACGTGCGCGACGACTTCATCCACAAGTCCGCAAGAGTCAAAACGACCACACCGAGCAACAAGATGCATTCGGGTGCCATAATGACCAGATCAGAAAGCCGCAGTGTGATCGTCGTCATACGCCACCTCCTACATCGACAAGCTGTTCGTACGGAGCGACGATCGTTTTTGTCGCCTCACGCGTCACATCGTGCAGTACCGATGGATATACGCCAAGCACGACGATGCACGCCGCCACAAAAACCATCGGAAACGCCTCAATCGTGCGCACGTCCGCACGGTGCTTTTGTGGAGGTGGGCCAAAGACGATGCCAAGTACAACGCGCAACATATACACCGCAGACAACACCACACTGCCCGTCGCGATGACCGTCAATGTGCGCCACTGATCGTACGCACCGACGAGGACGAGCCACTCCCCGACAAACCCCGATAACCCCGGCAATCCGAGTGCCGCAAGCGCGCCAATCATGAGCATCGCACTGGCAAACGGCATCGGCTGCCCCAAGCCGCCAAGCGAGGCGATGTCCGACGTCTGTGTGCGCGTCTCAATGACCGCGACGGCAAAAAACAACAACGCCGAAATGAGCCCGTGCGACACCAGCTGAAACAACGCCCCTTGTACGCCGTTGTCGTTCATCGCCACCATCCCAAGCAAAACGAACCCCATATGACTCAGCGACGCATACGCAAAGACGAGCCGCACATCTTTTTGGGCACACGCCATCACGGCACCGACGACGATCGTGACGACCGCACCGACTGCAAGCGCGCTCGCCGCACCGCGCAGCACTTCAGGAAACAACACAAATGAAAACATGAGCATGCCAAACGCACCCATCTTCAGCAACACGCCCGAATGAACGATCACAATCGCAGGATGCGCCTCACCGTGCACGCGCAGCATCCACGTGTGCAAAGGAAATACCGGCAATTTGATCGCAAAAGCAAGGAAAAAAAGCCAAAACAATACCGTGTGCATCCCATCATGTGGCATTGCCGCGAGGTTGGATGCAATGACCGCATAATCCGAGGTGAACGAATTTCCCATCGTCGGTGTCCCGACGACCGCAAACGAACCCGCGTGGACGATCAACAGTACAACAGCCAAAAACAACACCGCCGACCCGATTCCGTTGTACACCAAAAAGACGTTTGCCGCACGTTCCCGCCCGTATTTGCCAAACATGCCGATCAAAAAAAACATCGGCACGAGCGTCAGCTCAAAAAATAAGAAGAACAGCACGACATCGCGTGCGACAAACACCCCAAATACTGCCGTCGTCAACAACAGCAACAGCACATAGAACGCCTTCCATCTTTTTGTAAGCAAAAACCCCGCGACCCCAGAGACCGCACAGACGATCGCTGCCAACATCACAAACGGCATCGAAAACCCATCGAGCGATACGTGCCACGGAATGTGCACCGCAGTTCCCCCGACCGTCCACGCAATCCACGGCGCGTGCACCGTATACGACACCCCTGTGTCGTCCTGAACAAACAAACCGATTGCCACCGCAAGCGGCACACAGCACCACAACACGCCAACGACGCGGACAGCACGCATATGTGCACTCGGAATGCACGCGAGCACAAGAGCACCCAAAAACGGAACGGCCAACAATGCATGCATCAACTTACACCTTCTTCCAGAGGACAAAACAGAGCAGTGCAACGATGCCCCATAGCGACCATATGCCGTACACGTGCAGCTGTCCTACGTGTGCTCGAGAGGCGAGTTTTCCAATAAGTACCGTGCACGTGCCGATCCCTTCCGTACACGCGCGCACGAGCGTCTGATCGAGCTGCGCCATACCACGGGAAAACGCTTGAAACGGACGCACAACCCCATTTCGATACACCCAGTCCCACACAGCAACGCGCAAAATGGATGCCACACGAGCACCGGTGCCTGAAAAACGCCGTTGCGGTACAACCTTCTTACGAGACGGCTGCCGTGCACGCGTCGATGCAACGATGACGCGGGGGCGGACAACATACGCCGCAACAGCAATGCCCATCACGACAACACCAAGCGACGTCGCCACGAGCCATGCCGGTGTATGCGGGTACCCTTCACCGAGCTGTGCCCCCAATCGCGCAAACATCGGCGGCCAACCGATGGCGATCGCCCCCACAGCCAATGCCCCGAGCGGGACACCCATCGGGATGTCCCGGGACGCACGAACGTTCTTTTGCCTCAGTGTACCAAGAAACACCCGTACAAACGCGCGCGTCATATACATCGCCGTCAGCGCACTGACGCACAGTGCGGTGGTGACCCATACCGCGCCTCCTTGCAACAAAACGGCAAACAGTGCTTCTTTTGACCAAAAACCGGAAAGTGGAACCATCCCTGCCAATGCAAGTGCCCCGATCGCAAACGCACCCGTCGTCCACGGCAACACGTTTCGTACCCCGCCAAGCTCCTCAATATCTTGCTGATGCACCGTGTGGATGACACGTCCCGCTGCCAAAAAGAGCAACGCCTTAAAACACGCGTGCGTCAACAAATGCAACAACGCCGCGATCAGCGCCGCTTGGGTCCCCATGCCGAGTGTACACATCATAAGCCCAAGTTGGCTGACTGTCGAATAAGCAAGGATGCGTTTGAGATCGCGCTGCACGAGTGCCGCCACCGCGCCAAGTACCGCAGTCACTGCTCCGATGATTGCGACGATCAGCAGTGCCGTGCTGCTCGCCAAAAACACATCATACGTCCTGGACACCAAAAAGACGCCCGCTGCGACCATCGTCGCTGCATGAATGAGTGCAGAAATCGGTGTCGGTCCTTCCATCGCATCAGGCAACCACGTATGCAGCGGCACTTGCCCCGACTTGCCCATAGCCCCGAAAAAAAGCAACAATGCAACAAGCGTCACCGTATGTTCAGGAATGACACCGTTTTGCACTGCATTGTGTACGTCGATCAGCGCCAAGCTGTTGTTGGGCATCGCATGATACAATACAAACAACCCGATGAGCAGCCCCACATCGCCAATGCGTGTCAGCAAAAACGCTTTGCGTGCCGCTTCGCGCGCCGCAGGCTTCGTAAACCAAAAACCGATGAGCAAAAATGAGCACAGCCCGACAAGCTCCCAAAAAATAAACAACTGCAATAAATTTGGAGAGAGCACAAGCCCGCACATCGAACACGTAAACAAGGAAATATATGCGAAAAACGTCGTCTTTCGGCCATCGTCGCGCATATACGACAGTGCGTACAGCTGCACGAGTGCACCGATCATCGTGACAATGACGAGCATGCACGCAGTCAACGACTGCACTTCATAGCCAAACTGTACTGGCCAATCGCCCATCGTCAGCCATCGCCACTCTGCCCACGTGTAGGAGCTTCGTTCTTGCCATTGTTGTACCCATACACAACATGCGAAAATAGCGGCAACGCCGGAAACGATCGTGCTGCCGATCGGGGTCCACGCTTTGCCGCGTTCCCCGATCATGATCACGACTCCAAACGCAAGAAGCGACAGCATCGGCACCATCCACGCACTTGCTACAAAGTCCATGTCGCTATTCCTCCTGCCTTTCCGCGTGCAATGTATCGAGTTTGACGACATCGTCTACGCCCCGCTGCCGCACGAGCGCAAGGAATACCGCGACACCTACAGCAACTTCGGCAGCCGACACCGCAAGAATAAACAGAACAAAGACGTGCCCCGTCACATCCTCAAAACCGCCATACTTCGCAAACGCAAGCACATTCAGCGCGACCGCCTGCAACATGACCTCGACACACAACAAAACGACGATCGGTTCCCGGCGCGTCAGCACCCCATACAACCCCAGCACAAACAGCAACGCTGCCAGCAGCACGTACGCGGTCATCGTTTGCGTCATTGTGCACCACCTTTTTGCTTTTGGCCGATGACAATCGCCCCGATCAGCGCGACCGTAAGCAGCACCGAAACGATTTCGAGTGCGAGGGCATATCGTCCGAACAACAACACGCCGACATCGCGCACCGCAAACTCAAGCGCATCGGTCGGGGTCCCATTCGTCGTCCGCTCCAACAACACCGCCCAAATAATCCCCCCAAACGCACCACAACCGACCAACGCCGCCAACGCACGCCACGTCGGTGTACGCGGTTTGTGTGTGTGCGAGGGGGTAAGCATGAGCGCGAAGACGATGACGATCGACACTGCTCCGGCGTACACGAGCACTTGTATTCCTGCGATGAGTTCTGCCCCAAGCAATACAAACAGTCCCGCCATCCCCAAAAATGACAACGCCAACGCGACAACACGATGCACGATGACACCCGAACCCAAAAACGTCAACACCCCAAATACAATAGCCGATGCCAAGACGACAAAGGCGATAAAATCACCGCTCAGAGCCATTGTCTTTGCCTCCTTTAGCGGCGGGCGATAAGTTGGTGCTGTTTTCACTGCGAATGTGCGTATTGTTTGCGTACAACCACTCTTTGTCTTTGTACAGCTCGTCTCTGCTGTAGGCAGCGAGCTCAAAATTGTTCGTCATGACGATCGCCTCGGTCGGACACACTTCTGTGCACAAGTCGCACAAAATGCATATTTCAAAATTGACATTGAACGTGTCGATCACTTTGTTTTTTTTCAATGGATCAGGATTGGGCTTCCCCGTCAACGTAATGCAATCGGTCGGACAAATGCGCACGCACTGATTGCATACGATGCACAAATCCGGCTCAAAATACTGCACCCCACGAAACCGATCCGGCATATCGATCGGAACATCCGGATACGCAGAAGTTACTTTTGGAGCAAACATGTGCTTCATCGTTACTCCAAGCCCTTTGGCGATGCCTTTCATCTATACCACACCTCCTTAGCGAATGATCGACTGCACGATCGCCGTAACAACGATGTCGAGTAGCGCGATCGGAAGCAACACCGTCCATGCAAAACCCATAAGCTGATCGACGCGCAACCGCGGCAACGTCGCCCGAATCCAAAACAAGAAAAACACGACACCCACAAACTTGAGCACAAACCAAACGACACCCGGCACAACATCGAGCGCAGGATGCGGGGCATGCCATCCCCCCAAAAACAACACCGTCGTCATCGCCGCCATTGCAAACACGTACATATATTCCGCAAGCATAAAAAACGCAAATCGAAAACCACTATACTCCACATGGTACCCTGCCACAAGCTCCGATTCTGCCTCTGGCAAATCAAACGGCGTGCGATTGAGTTCGGCGACGGAGGCGATCAAAAACACCCCAAACGCGAAAAACTGTGGCACGATGTACCAATGCCAAAATCCACCCGCTTGCTCTTGGACGATGTCGCCGAGCCGCAAACTTCCCGCGAGCATAACGACAGGCACGACGGACAGCAATAACGGAACTTCATACGAAATCATTTGCGCCGCTGCGCGCATGCCCCCAAGCAACGCGTACTTGTTGTTGGACGCCCATCCTCCAAGCACAATGCCCAATGTCGAAATGCTGCTCACCGCAAGGACATACAGCAAGCCGATCGTGATATCGGCAAGCAACAAATGCTCCGAAAATGGCAACGCCGCAATTACGGTAAACGACGGCACAAATGCAACAATCGGCGCAAGCAAAAACATCGTTCGGTCGGCTTTATGCGGGACGATGTCTTCTTTTAAGAGCAATTTAAGTACGTCGGCAACCGTCTGCAACAACCCCCACGGACCGACCCGATTGGGCCCAATGCGCAGCTGCATCCAGCCGAGTACTTTGCGTTCCGCATAAATCGCGTACGTGACAAACCCGAGCGTAATGCCCATCATGACTGCAGCCGTCGTCATCGCAGACACAAACATGCTCATCCGTCTACCTCCCCCACAACGATGTCGATCGCTCCGAGTATCGTTACGAGATTTGTCATCGACTCCCCGATGAGCAGTTTGGGCAATATTTGTAAATTCACAAACGACGGACGACGAAACTTCAACCGATACGGCCGATCTTTTCCTTTGGATACGATCGTGCACCCAATTTCCCCACGCGGAGATTCAATCGATGCCGTCACTTCCCCTTCCGGAGGACGCACGACGCGTGGCACTTTGCCCATAATCGGTCCATCAGGAACGACATCGAGCGCTTGCTCAAGAATGTTCAGCGACTCATGTATTTCGGCGATGCGCACACAGTACCGCGCATAACAATCGCCACTGTGCGCAATAGGGACGCGGAACGAAAAACGATCATACAAACTATACGGATGGTGCGTGCGCACATCATATGGCACTCCCGTACAACGCAAGTTTGCCCCGCTCAGTCCGTATGCGATCGCCGTCTGCGCATCGTACGTGCCAATTCCTTTCATGCGCGCCAAAAAAATTTCATTCCCCGATACGAGCGCATCGTACTGCGCCATCTGCGCACGCATCGTTGGAACGAACGCGCGCACGCGATCGAGCCACCCTTCAGGCGCATCCCACTTGACACCCCCGATGCGCATATAAAAATACGTCAGCCGCGCTCCACAAAGCTCGTTGAACAAATGAATAATGCGCTCGCGGTCCCGAAATGCATACAAAAAAGGACTCATCGCCCCGATGTCGAGCAAGTACGTCCCCCACCATACGAGGTGTGATGCAATGCGTTGCAATTCCATAACAATTAAGCGCAAAAACTCAGCCCGCTCTGGCACTTCCAGCTGCATGAGCTTCTCAACAGTATGACACAGTACATAATTGTTTGTCATCGCGGATACGTAGTCCATCCGATCGGTGTACGGAATAATTTGTGTGTACGTCAATTGCTCCGCAAGCTTTTCTGTGCCACGGTGCAAATACCCCATTACCGGTGTTGCATTGACGATTGTCTCACCATCAATCGTGACGACGATGCGAAACACCCCATGCGTACTCGGATGTTGTGGTCCGACGTTGAGCAGCAATTGTTCTGTTCGTATCGCCATCGCTACACCTCTGGATCGTATGGTTCATAATTTTTTCGCAACGGGTGCCCAACCCATTCATCGGGCATCATGATGCGCGTCAAATTTGGATGGCCTTGAAAGTGCACACCGAGCAAATCATAGCTCTCGCGCTCACCCCAGTCAAAACCTGGATACAACGGCGTAAGCGACGGCACTCCGTAGTCCGGAGCATGCGCATGGACGACGAGCTTTGCAGTCCGTCCCGTACGGACGTCCGACACGAGATACGAAACGGAAATATGCGTCTCCCAGTCCACCGCCGCGACATCGCGCGCATACGCCAAACCAAGCGCATCGCGCAGCAACTGTGCCACAGCATACACCCGCTCGCACGGCACGATCACGGTCGGAATGCCGTCAGGCGCATTGACGACAACATCTTCATCGGGCAACGCCTGCTTGAGCGCATCGATCCACCGCTCGTCCATTTACGTCACCCGCTTCCCTGTCCGCGCTTCCGTGCGGATTTTTTCTTGTAGTTTGTTTATTCCATAAATGAGTGCCGCCGGATTG
>JAGWXQ010000023.1 GCA_018969805.1 Paenibacillaceae bacterium
AGTCGTTTCCCCAGCGCAATCCAGAGGAGTCGTCGATCGAGCGCGTCGTGCGCGGATCGCGGGATGGCTTTATCGAGACGATGCTGACAAACGTCACTTTGCTGCGGAGGCGTGTGCGCGACGCCCAGCTGCGCATCGAAGCCGTGACGGTCGGTACGCGCACGCGCACGGACGTCGCGATCGCCTACATCGCGGACATCGCCGATCCAAAGCTCATCGCGCTCGTGCGGGACAAGCTCGCCCACATTTGCGTCGATGGCATCGCGATGGCAGACAAGGAGCTCGAGGAAGCGATGATCGGCACACGGTGGAACCCGTTCCCGACCGTACGGTATACGGAGCGTCCTGACGTCGCGACGGCGCACGTGTTGGAGGGGCACGTCTGTTTGTTTGTCGATACGAGCCCGAGCGTGATGGTGCTGCCGACGACGTTTTTTCACCACATCCAGCATGCGGAGGAGTCGCGACAGACACCGTTTATCGGGACATATTTGCGATGGGTGCGTTTTTTTGGGATTTGGGCGTCGATCTTTTTGCTTCCACTGTGGTTTTTGTTTGTCGCGCATCCAGAGTTGCGCCCTGAGGGGCTTGATTTTTTGGGTCCACAGCAGACGGGGCGCATTCCGCTGATCGCACAATTTTTGTTT
Source organism: Paenibacillaceae bacterium (assembly GCA_018969805.1). Lineage (GTDB taxonomy): Bacteria > Bacillota > Bacilli > Paenibacillales > YIM-B00363 > REEB470. The sequence continues at coordinate 648 of JAGWXQ010000023.1, forward strand.
GTCGAGATCGGTGTTGATTTGATGCGTCTGGCAGCGATTCATACGCCGACACCGCTGGCGACGGCGATGGGGCTTGTGGCGGCGATTTTGATCGGTGATGTGGCGATCAAGGCAGGGTTGTTGATCAATGAAGTCATTTTGTACATGGCAGTCGCGGCGATCGGGATGTTTGCGACACCGAGCTATGAGCTTGGGCTCGCAAATAGGGTGATGCGCATCGCGCTGTTGTTGCTCGTTGGGATATGGGGCATACCGGGGCTCGTCTGGGGGACTACGCTCGTGTTGTTGTTGTTTATTGCGCAGCGATCGTTTCATATGCCGTACTTTTGGCCGCTTGTGCCGTTTCATCCGCGTGCGCTGCTCGACATTGTGCTGCGACGCCCGTTTTTGGCGCACCATACGCGCATGATCGTGCCGCAGTCGCAAGACCGTACGCGCATGCCTCGTGTTCAGTCGTGATGTATGGTACACTAGAGCAGACTTTGGACATAAAGAGGGATCGTGTGCATATTGGGGGGATACCAGTGCGTACGCTCGTGGCGATGTACGGCACGCCACTGTACGTCATCGATGAGGAAGCCGTGCGTGCACAGTGCCGTGCGTTTCATCGTGCGTTTGCTGCGACGGGAGTGCGCTATGACATCTCGTATGCGAGCAAGGCGATGTGCATTCAAGCGCTGTGCCGTATCGTTGCACAAGAGCAGCTGTCGCTTGATGTCGTCTCTGCGGGGGAGTTGCATACGGCGCTGTCTGCGGGTGTTGATGCGGCGCGCATCCATCTGCATGGCAACAACAAGTCGGAGCACGAGCTGTATACTGCGGTGCGTGCAGGTGTGGGCTACATTGTCGTCGATCATTTTGATGAGATTGAAGCATTGGAGCGCATCGCCGCGTCGCTTTCGTGCACGGTACACGTGATGGTGCGGCTGACGCCGGGCGTAGTGCCCCATACGCATGCGTCCATTGCTACAGGGCAAGACGATTCGAAGTTTGGCTTCCAGCTGCGTGGGGGCATTGCATTGGAAGCTGCGCGGCGCATCGTGCGGGCACCGCACTTGGTGCTGCACGGTGTACACGTGCACATCGGGTCACAGCTGATGGATGCGGCACCGTACGTGCAAGCGGTATCGCGCATTGCAGAGTTTGTGCGCGCGATGGACGATGCGCTCGGTGTGTCTGTGGGACATATCAATGTGGGTGGAGGCTTTGGGATCCAGTACACGCACGATGACCATCCAGACGACATTTCGGATACGGTCAGGGCGCTTGTGCGCGCGGCGCAGGAGGCATTTGGCGATGCGATGCCGGTCATCGGCATTGAGCCAGGACGCAGCATCGTCGGTGCAGCGGGGACGACGGTGTATACGGTCGGTGCGATCAAGCGCATCCCAGGTGTGCGCACGTACGTCACGGTCGATGGGGGGATGACGGACAATCCGCGTCCTGCGCTGTACGGATCGACGTATCGTGCGGCGCTCATTGCGCACGACGACAGACACAGTACGGATACAGAAGTCGTCACGATTGCAGGCAAGTGTTGCGAAAGTGGGGACGTGTTGTTGCGGGATGTGGCGTTGCCCCGCGTGCACGTCGGCGATTGGATTGCGGTGCACGATACGGGTGCGTACAATTACGCGATGGCGAGCAACTACAACCGCTTTCCCCGTCCTGCCGTCGTACTCGTGTGCGGAGGGGTGAGTGGTGTGGTCGTCGTGCGCGAGACGGTCGAGGACGTCGTGCGGCTCGATCGGATGCCGCCTTGGCTGTAGCGGGGTGTGGTGTCGTTGCACCGCGCATGCATATCGTTTACAATGTATAGGATGGCGCTTATAGAGGGGGCATACGATTCGTGGAGACATTACCATCGTCGATCGCGACGATCGAGCTAGAAGATGGCGCATGTGTGCGCATTACGCTGTGTGATGAGGACGCACCGCGCACGGTAGCCAATTTTACGAAGCTCGCCAACGACGGGTTTTACGACGGTTTGACGTTTCATCGCGTCATTCCGGGTTTTGTCGCGCAAGGAGGATGTCCGCTTGGGACGGGGGCAGGAGGTCCTGGATACAAGATCGATTGTGAGATCAACGCCAACCGCCACGAGCGCGGGGTGCTGGCGATGGCGCATGCGGGCAAAAATACGGGTGGTAGTCAGTTTTACATCACGTTTTCCCCGCAGCCACATCTCGACGGAGTGCATACGGTGTTTGGGCGTGTCACGGATGGGATGGATGCGGTCGATGCATTGCGCCCGCGTGCGGTCATGAAGCGGGTGCGTGTGACACGGGGCGAGGTGCTTGGACACGGTGCCTGAGCGCGTCGTGTCTTTGTTTGGTTGGGCGCGGGATCGTTCGGACGATCAAGAGCAGCGCATGCGCCGATCGCTGCATACGCCGATTGATGGGGACGCGCACGCGCTGTGTGTGCGGGCGATGGAGGCTCCTTTACAGGAGCAGTTGTTTTTGGCGGAGCAAGTGCGTTGGTTGGACGACGCGTCGGTCGTGCCGATCGTGTGTGCATGGATGCGTGCGCACGGGGCGAAGTTGCCTGGGGCGGTGCGGTATGCGTGGCTTTTGGCGATGCGGATGATTGGTGGACGTGGGCTATGTACGTGGGATGGCGGTGCAGTGCGCATCGAAGACGTGCCGCGATGTATGGAGGAGCATACGGAGGCGGTACAGGATGTAGCACGGCGCGTGTGTGGCGTGATGGAGACGCGCGATGCGGTGCTTGCGTCGTTTGTCGTCCCGACGTGGAGTGTGTTCGTGCAGCACGCGTACGGGACGCGTGCTATGGAGGACGTTCGTGAAGACACGGTCGCTGTATGGGCAGCCGCAGTGCACGTTGTCGTCATGCGCATGTTGTATGCACAGTGTGGTGTTGCCGCAGTGTGTGCGCTGTACGGTGCGATCGATGTGGAGCAAGTGGAGCTTGCGATCGACGCGATGCGCGCGTTGTGATCGGACATCGCGTTTTGAGAGGCAAAGGGGGACGGGTTTTGTGACGACGCAGTTGGGCACTACGCAAGACGTTGTAGACGACATCGGGATTCAAGGGGAACAATTGGACGAGCAGCAAGACAGCGTACCAGCGGATACGCAAAGAATACAAGAGGTGTTCAAAAACGTTGTCGATCGCACGTTGGCGGACATTGACGCGCAGCCGTTTGGGCCGTCGGACGCCTTGTTGGCCACATTGAGCACGTACGTGTCGGATTCAGAACAAGTGACGCGGGAATGGAAACGCACCGAACACCACTTTGCGTATGAATACACAATTCGTATCGGTCCAGAGACGATTGCACAGACGGTACAAAGAAGCTATAAAAAGAAGATTGCAAATAGTAATTTTGCAGGATTTAGAAGAGGAAAAATCCCATTTCCGATCTTTTTGCAGCGCGTAGGGAAGACCGCTTTTTATAAAGAAATACAGGAAGAGATTTTGGGCGAGGAATACGTATTTGTTCGCAAATCGCTCAAGAAGTATACGATATTGAATGCGGAAGTACAATCGTCGTCGTTCACAGATGAAGAAGGATTGGTATGCACGATCGTGATGATGTTGAACCCACCGGTCGTGATGCCCGATGAGCAACAATTTGTTCTCCCGCACATTCCGGAGCAAAACCTCGACGTGGAGACCGCGATTTGGGAGCAATCCATTTTGTCAAGGCGGGCTTTTCACGTTGATCAACGTGGAGCACGCGTATCCGATGCTGTCGCACAACAATTTGACCAGGTATTGGTGCAATGCATCATCGCGCACCGGGTACAAAACGGTGGAGGTCGTTCGGACGAGGATGCACAATCGGTGTTTGAATGGCCTGCTTCTGCGTGTGTGCAAGATGTGCACAAAGAAGTGGAGATCGCGTTGATCGACTTGCGCAACCCGTTTGTGCACGCGTGCATCGGACGACGGGAGCAGTCGGCGTTTTTCGTAGACATCGACTTGCATGATCCGAATTACGCATCGCCGATTACGATACTTGGAGGGCTGATGCACTTTTTGTCGTCACATCTTATGAATACGCGTGTTGATTTATGTGACGAAAAATCCAGCAATGTAGTTACCGTGGCGGTGTTGATCAAAGAAATTCATCGACTGCCTCCCGAAATGGTCGAGGACATCAAACAAATCGGTACAACAGACGAGGGCACGGAGGGAATCACTGAGTATCTGAACTTCAGAGTACACATTCATTTTGAAAATGCTCGGTTCCAAGCGTTCGTTCATGCCTTGATCAAGCAGAGCTCGTTTATGTATTCGCGCAGCGTATTTATCCAAGCAGCAGAACATTTGGAGTGGCGGTTGTTGTTTATCGGTGTCTTTATGAAAGAGCATTTTTTGGATTTTGATCAAAGGGATGCTTCTTTTATTGATGGTTTGCAACGCATGCTTGAGCGCATACTCATGTACGAAATGAAATTGGCCATGCTCTGCAATGAAGTGATGGCTCGGAGAAATCTACAGATGTCTGTGGACGTATCGGGTGTCGATCTGAGCCGTATTGAACCGATCAAAGAGTTGCTCTTACAAGATCAATACGGGTCGTTGCAAATAGAATGTTTGAGGGTGATGTACAAAATCGACAAAGCGTCGGCTGCGCGGGACATCTTGTCTAAGATCATCGCGATGCAGGCGGTCGGATCGGATATAGACAAACGATTGTTTGCAAAGTCTTAATGCGCATCCCTTAGGGAAAACAGCTTGATGCGCCGGGCACGCAAAAGGCGTTTTTGCGAAACGGATCGATGGATGGTTCGGATGGAGGGCTACAGCAAACGTGTCCAGTCGGACACGGTGTGCAGCAATCGATCGTACGAAACCATTTTTTTCGGGACCAGTATGCGATACACGTGTGTCCATAACGATGTGCCGCGTACGACCAAACATGTGATGAGGCAAGCGTGCACGCCGTCTTTGTGCTTGGGGCTTCTCGAGGACAGCCCATCTGTTTTCGTTTTGCGCGGGGTGCCGCTGCACAAACCCATTTTTGGAAACGTGCCCGTGGCGATGGTGCGTTTTGCAGCGTGACAAGAGGGAGAACGTATGGTACACTGATCGCATGTGGAGCCCAAAGGGAGTGACGTTCGTTGAACTTAGTGCCGATCGTCGTCGAGCAGACGAGCAGAGGAGAGCGGTCATACGACATTTATTCGCGATTGCTCAAAGACCGTATTATTTTTTTGGGGAGCGCAATAGATGACGATGTCGCCAATGCGGTTATTGCGCAGTTGTTGTTTTTGGCTGCCGAAGATGCGGAGAAAGACATTTTTTTGTACATCCACTCTCCAGGAGGTTCAGTTACGGCGGGTTTGGGCATATACGATACGATGCAGTACATTAAGCCAGCGGTATCGACGATTTGCGTCGGGCTCGCTGCAAGTATGGGGTCGTTGTTGCTTACAGCTGGGGCAAAAGGGAAGCGGTATGCGTTGCCAAACAGTGAAGTGATGATTCATCAGCCGCTCGGTGGGGTGCGTGGTCAAGCGGCGGACATCAAAATCCACGCCGATTGGATTATGGCGACGAAGAAAAAGCTCAATGACATGTACGTGCACCATACGGGGCAACCGTTTGACAAAATTGAGCGAGATACGGATCGCGACTTTTTTATGAGTGCTGCGGATGCCCAAGCGTACGGCCTTATTGACCAAGTCATCACATCAAGTGTAGGGCGGTAGGCCCGTTTGTGTGCAGTCTGTGGCCGTTGTGCAAACAGTGGTGTGCGGAATTTATGACGGCACCACAGTGCTAGGAGGGGGCGCGCGTGTTTTCATTTAAAGACGAAAAATCGCAGTTGAAATGCTCTTTTTGTGCAAAAACACAAGATCAAGTGCGCAAACTCGTAGCGGGACCAAGCGTGTACATTTGTGATGAGTGTGTCGAGTTGTGCTCCGAAATTATCGAGCAAGAGCTTGCGGAAGAGACGTCTACGGACATGAAAGAAGTTCCGAAGCCCCACGCAATTCGTGAAATTTTGGATCAGTACGTCATTGGGCAAGAAAGTGCAAAAAAGTCGCTTTCTGTAGCGGTGTACAACCATTACAAACGCATCAACAACCCATCGAGCAAGACGGAAGATGTGGAGCTGTCCAAAAGCAACATTTTGCTCGTAGGGCCGACGGGGAGTGGCAAGACGCTGTTGGCGCAGACGCTTGCGCGCATCGCCAACGTGCCGTTTGCGATCGCGGATGCGACGTCGCTGACGGAAGCGGGATACGTCGGTGAAGACGTGGAAAATATTTTGCTCAAACTCATTCAAGCGGCGGATTATGATGTAGAGAAAGCCGAGCGGGGCATTATTTATATCGATGAAATCGATAAAGTCGCGCGCAAGTCGGATAACCCTTCGATTACGCGCGATGTGTCCGGTGAAGGGGTACAGCAAGCGTTGCTCAAAATTTTGGAGGGGACGGTTGCGTCCGTTCCACCACAAGGTGGGCGCAAGCACCCGCACCAAGATTTTATCCAAATTGACACGACAAACATTTTGTTTATTTGCGGGGGCGCATTTGATGGCATTGAGCCGATCATTAAGCGCAGATTGGGCAAGAAAGTGATCGGGTTTGGCACCGACGCGCCAAAAGGCGACCACCATGCGTCCGAAGTGCTTGCGAAGCTTTTGCCGGATGATTTGCTGAAGTACGGGCTCATTCCGGAGTTTGTTGGACGGCTCCCGGTCGTAGCGACGCTTGATTGTTTGGATGTCGATGCACTCATCCAAATATTGACCGAGCCCAAAAATGCGCTCGTCAAACAATACCAAAAGCTCTTAGCGATGGACAATGTGACGCTGGAGTTTGAGCCGGATGCCCTGACAGCGATCGCCCAAGAAGCGATCAAGCGCAACACCGGTGCGCGTGGTTTGCGGGCGATCATTGAAAGCATTATGACGAGTGTTATGTACGATGCCCCTTCATTTACAGACATCAACCACTGCGTCATTACGCGGGATGTGCTTGTGGACAAAGCACCGCCGGTGTTGTCCTTCGTCAAGCACGAAAAGCAAAAATCCAAGAAAAGCAAAAAGGAAGCGAGCGCATAGCCACGTTGGTGCACAAGGAGGAACGGAGATGTTTCACCGTACACAGACACGTCCCGTGCGCGTCGGTTCCATCACAATTGGTGGGTCCGATCAGGTCATTATCCAAAGCATGTGTACGACAAAAACCGCCGATGTTGCAGCGACGACGGAGGAAATTGTTCGTTTGCAAGAAGCGGGATGTCAAGTTGTTCGTGTGACGGTCAACAATGAGGTGGCGGCACAGGCGTTGCCTGCGATTAAGCGGCGCATCGACATCCCGCTCGTAGCGGACATTCATTTTGACTACACGCTTGCACTGAAAGCGATCGAAGCAGGCATCGACAAAATTCGGATCAATCCAGGCAACATTGGACGGCGGGAAAAAGTTGAGGCGGTCGTCGATGCGTGCAAAAAAAAGCGCGTTCCGATTCGCATCGGTGTCAATGCAGGTTCGCTGGAGAAGCATTTGCTGGAGAAATACGGATATCCGACAGCGGAAGCGATGGTCGAGAGTGCGCTGTACCACATCCGCATTTTGGAGCAGCTCGGATTTGAGGACATCATCGTATCGCTCAAAGCGTCGGACGTACCGCTGGCTATTGCCGCGTACGAGCAGGCGGCAGAGGTGATCCACTATCCGTTGCACTTGGGCATTACGGAGGCGGGGACGGCGTTTTCTGGTGCGATCAAAAGTGCGGCGGGGCTCGGCGTATTGCTGCACAAAGGCATCGGTTCGACTGTGCGCATCAGTTTGAGTGCGGATCCCGTGGAAGAAATCAAAGTGGCGCGCGCGTTGTTAAAGACGTTTGGTTTGGTTGCAAACGCCCCGACGCTTATTTCGTGTCCGACGTGTGGGCGGTTGGACATCGATTTGTTTGCGATTGCAAACGAAGTCGAAGCGTATTTAGAGACTTTGCGCGTACCGATTAAAGTGTCTGTTCTCGGTTGTGCGGTCAATGGTCCGGGAGAAGCGCGCGAGGCAGACATTGGCATTGCGGGGGCGCGGGGAGAAGGAATGTTGTTTCGGTACGGCGAAATGATACGGAAAGTTCCGGAGCATGATCTTGTTGCGGAACTGAAAAAAGAAATCGATGCCATCGCTGCAGTGTATGCACAGACGGGCGTCATTCCTGGGCGCAAACACGCCCCCGTGGGCAAATAGGATGATCATTACGTCTGCCCATTTTGTCATTTCTGCGGGTTCGTCGAGCCAAATGCCCCATTCGGGATGGCCGGAAATTGCGCTTGTTGGTCGTTCAAACGTCGGAAAGTCTTCTTTGATCAATTGCTTGATTCAAAGAAAAAACCTTGCCCGCACGAGCGCAAAGCCTGGAAAGACGCAAATGCTGAACTACTATGCAATTAATGAATGCATGTATTTTGTTGATTTGCCGGGATATGGGTATGCGCACGTATCGATGGACCGACGCAAACAGTGGGGACGCATGATCGATACGTATTTGACGACGAGAAAGCATCTGTGTGCGGTGTTGTTGCTGATCGATTTGCGTCATGCGCCGATGGAAGCAGACGTGTCGATGCATCGCTGGTTGAAGCACAATGGCATTCGGACGTGTGTCGTTGCGACCAAGGCAGACAAAATATCGCGCAGCAAACGGCTCGCGCATTGTGCGCGCATACACGAACATTTGCGCCTGACGTCCGAAGATGCGCTGATCGCTGTTTCGACCGTCGAACATTCAGGCAGAGAGACGCTGTGGAGTTGGATCTCCACGGTGATGGCGTTCGGGCACGAAGTGATCCCAGATTCAGAACGGTTTTTCCGTTGATCAAAGGAATTCGCGCTGATTATGGAAGAGGAGATACGATGGCGAAGCGGCTCGCAACCCAATATGTCCATACTCGTCTCGTGCTCACAGAACAAGATTTATCCCATCTGTTTGCGATTGTGCATACGTTTGGTTTGGCGTGCTCGATCGACGTGCACGCAGACGGTGGCTGTGTCGTCGTCATTGAGCAACCCCACCACAATCGGTGTGCATTTCGGTTTGTGCGCAACGCAGGCACGTTGGTGTACGAAGGGCCCGATGACGTCACCGATGCGCGCATCGCACATGCGTGGCGGGCAGTAATTGCGCGCTTTCGTGGCGATGCGACGGTGTTGCGCGTGTATGCGACGTACACATTGGAGTACGTATATTGTGCAGGGCGTGTGCGTACGATTACAGAAATTACCGATTCGGGGAGGAAATCGATTTATTCGCCTCCATTGCACATCGATGCCCATGCGACGATGATGCACAGCAATACGGTTGAGCAGCGCATCGAAGCGATCAAGGCGCGCGTGGACAGTGTGCTTGATGCGCGCAATGCTGCACAAGACGCGCACACCATCGCGCGTATCGATGGCCAGTTGCGCACGTATGCCCACCAATTGTTTGTGTACGAGGCGTGACTTGGGCGCACGGTGGGGCGGCGCGCGCATACACTATGCGTGCGCAAAAATTTTTTCCAATTGCCCCTTTTGGGTATTGCAACTGAAGACGAAACATGTTATGTTTAGGGGCGTTGACAACTGAATAGGAACCAGGATTCACTCTGGACATGGAGATCGCGACAATGAGCGAGATTGATTCCCTTGAGTAGTGAATGACGTAGGTCCTAGTGGATGAAATTTGCATTTTATTCCTAGGAAGGGGGAACCGAAAGATGGAGTATTCTACTTTCGGAAGACATGTGGCCGCTGATTTGTGGGGGGTATCCTTCGACAGACTCAACGATGTCCACACACTGCAATCCCAGCTCATCGAAGCTGCAGAAGTGAGTCAGGCAAGCGTATTGTCCGTACAAGCAAAGCAGTTTGACCCGCAAGGTGCGACCGTACTGCTGTTGTTGGCGGAGAGCCACTTGTCGATTCATACGTACCCTGAGAAAGGGTTTGCTGCGATCGATTGCTACACATGTGGCGACACGGTTGATCCCCAGAGTGCGATCGCGTATTTGATTGAAGCGTTGCAACCAGAGCGCACGCATATCAAAAAACTCATTCGCGGTATGGGAGAAATTATGGTTGAACAGCCGGATGTGCGTTCGATTGCGCATACGGTTTTGTGAACATCGTTTGGACAGGCGCACACACC
>JAGWXQ010000024.1 GCA_018969805.1 Paenibacillaceae bacterium
TACGTGGCGACGGTGACGGTGACACCGAAGGCAGGGTACACGCTGACAGGAGTCGGGGCAAACAGCATGACGGCGACCGGGGCGATGGTGACGCATGGAGCGGGAAGTGGTGCGACGTTGGCAGTGACAGCGAACTTTATGCAGACGATGGCACTCGTCCCATCGAGCAACATCACGAAAGTGCCGTTGGGACCTGGAACGTTAAACGGAGTAGGACCATACAGCGGGATCGAGAAAGTGATCAACAGTCCTGGGGTAGCAGGGAATGAGCAAGTGCCGAGCTACTATATCGGGAGTACGGAAGTGACGTTTGGTCTATGGCACAGTGTGCGTACGTGGGCAGAAGGAAGGACGACGAATCGGTACTGGTTCCAAAATGCGGGACGAGAAGGGCATGATGGAGGCATTGGAGCAGCACCGACGGTTGCGAGCAATGAGCCAGTGACGACGGTGTCGTGGCGCGATGTGGTCGTATGGACGAATGCGTATTCCGAGATGGTGGGGCTGACACCGGTGTATCGTGATGCAGCGAATAGCGGGACGATACTGAGGGATTCGCGGAATGGAACTGCGGGAGATGGCGTGACGAATGCGGTACGGCTAGAGGGAGCAAATGGGTATCGGTTGCCGACAGGAGTGGAGTGGGAGATGGCAGCGAGGTGGCTCGGGACGAGTGCGGCAATACCTGGGGTGAGTGGGACAGTGACGTCGCCAGTGACGACGACGGAAGGAGGCGTGACGTACTTCTGGACACCAGCAAGCTACGGAAGTGGTGCATTAAATGGGACAGACGCGGAATTTGATCGGGTATCGTGGAATAGTAGGACGAGTGGGTCTATGACGAAAGATGTGGGTGGGAAACCTGCGAACACGCTGGGGATGAGAGATGTAACAGGAAATGTGTGGGAATGGGTATGGGGAATAGGAGGTGTGAGTGTGGAGACAAAGAGCGCGATTCGCGGTGGCGGCTGGGCCAGCGACAGCACGAGCTTGCCCGTCTCCTATGTCTACCCGTACGCGCCTACGTACACGAACTACAACGTCGGGTTCCGCCTCTCGAGGACTGGCAATTAACTTTTGGATTTTTTCCTTTTTACATTTTGCAAAATTGATGTATGAATGCATCGTTTATTAGGTGCAATACAGTAGGTTTGCTTGTTTTGAGGTGTGGTAAACGAACCACTGCCCGGGCAAGGGCGCGGAAGCGCCCCGAACGGGCAGCGGGGAACGGAGCGTTGGCGCGTGGGGTTGTGCAGCGTCGGTCGCTGCAGCAGAAAGAGGATGGAGGGCAGATGAGGGGTTTCCCCGCAAAAGAGAACACCTGCGCTTGCGCAGGTGTTCTCTTTTGCGGGTCACGTTTGTTTTTGTTGGTGTATTCAAATAAAACATCCATGACAAACCTTGCTTGCCTTGTGGGTGTGACTGATAAACGAAAGTGGACGGTTTTTGAAAAACAGAACGGTACAGTTTTTGCAGATTTTAACGTCAAGTTTGTTTACTGTTATGATAGATGTATTGAAATAAGGATGAAGATCAATAGGGGATGCGTATGGGGCATGTTTGTGTGGTCGGGGTGGTTGATTTTTTTCTTTTTTTTTCTTTTCTCTTTTTTCTTTTTTCTTTTTTTTTTTTTTTTTGAGCATCGTGCATCGCTTGCATCGTTCTTTTACTTAGTGTATGATGAACTCACGTTCGCTTGGTTCATGCGGACGATGTGCGGTGGAGGTGTCACGTGGCATTTGCGATCATAACCATTCCTTTTGATGAGACGAATCGGGTGTTTCATGTGAAAGATTTGGAGACGGTTTGTGCGGGTAAGCGCATTGTTTCGTATCGTGCGGAGTTTGTGCAGGCGCATTGTTGTTGGACGGTGTTTATCGAGTACGAGTGGCTAGAGGGGAAGATGTCCGTGGCGCACGTGCGCGGTGCGAAAGCGGACATGCTCGCCTCGTTAAGTGCGCACGGGCGGTCTTGTTTTGAGCAGCTGCGTGCGTTTCGGCGTGCCTGTGCCGAGAAGGAAGGTGTCCCTTACTACAACATCGCCTCCGACGCGCAGTTGATCGCGATCGTCAAGCGCGAAGTGACTACGGTAGAGGGTTTGCGGATGATTTCTGGATTTGGTGCGGGGCGCATCCGTCGGTATGCTGCAGCATTGCTCGCGTGTACGAGAGAGATGTTTGGTGACCCAGAATGAAGGAACAGTATCCCTTATACCTTCAGTGGCAAGAAGTGCTGGAAGTGCTCATGAAATATACAGAGCGGTTTCCAAAATCGGTACGCCATACGCTCGTCGATCGCATCGTGAAGACGGGCTTAGACATCATGGCGTTGCTCGTTCGTGCGATTTATTCAAAGGCGAAGCGGGACTACCTTCGTCAGATCAACGTCGAGCTTGAAGTGCTGCGCACGCTCGTCCAGATCGCGCATGCGTGTCGCTATATTAGTACAGAGCAGTATGGTTCGTTGAGTAAGAAGGTGATCGGTTTTGGCAAAGGGATTGGCGGGTGGAGTAAGTCTTGCGGCGCGTAGGGGGATTGCTGGAGACGCTGTTGTCGTTCCCGCACATGTATGCAGCGTTTTGTCGTGCGCGGCGTGGTACGCATACAGAGGAGATGCGTGCATTTGCCATGCACGTCGAAGACCGATTGTGGGAGATGATCGAGCAGTTGCGCGATGGGACGTACGCACCGTGTCCGTATCGATATTTTATGATTTTTGAGCCGAAGCCTCGGGTCATTTCTGTCGCGGCGTTTCGTGATCGTGTCGTCCATCATGCGCTTGTTGGGTTGCTGGAGCCGATTTGGGAGCGGCGGTTTATTTCGGATTCGTATGCGACGCGCAAGGACAAAGGGGTGCATCAGGCGATCGTGCGTGCACAGCAAGGTGTACGATCGCATCCGTATTTTTTGAAGATGGACATTCGTTCGTATTTTCCATCGATCGACCACGGGATATTGATGCAGCAGATCGCGCGTGTGGTGAAGGACCGCGGAGTATTGTCGTTGTGCGCGCGCATCGTTTCGTGTGGGGGAGACGGATGTATCGGGTTGCCGATTGGCAATTTGACAAGCCAGTTTTTTGCCAATGTGTATTTGGATCCTTTTGATCACTGGGTGAAAGAGCGATTGCGCATCCGCCATTATGTGCGGTACATGGACGACTTTGTATTGTTTGGTGACGATCGGAAGCAGTTGTGTGCGTTGCGCGATGAAGTGCGGGCGAAGATGCGCGATGATTTTCGTTTGACGATCAAGGACGAGGTGACGCACATCAATAGCCGTGCCCATGGGTTGCCTTTTCTCGGTGTGCGCATATTTCCGGCGTACATACGGCATCAGCGGACACATTTTATGCGCAGTTATCGCAAGCTCGTCGCGGCGGTGCGCGTCTGTGAGACCGATCCACGAGCGCGGGCACGCATCGACAGCTTATGTGCGAGTTTGCGCGTGTGGGGCGGGCATTTCCTGCGAGAGCGCTTGCTCATAGACGCGATGCGGGCGTTGCCCGCGCATGCACGACCTGCGTGGTTTCGTGATGAGTAGGGTGCGGGTGGTCTTGTGTGATTGTCCTTGACACGATGGATGCAAGGCACACCGTGTGGCGTTTTTTGCTTTTTCGCAAGAAGCGCGCCGGATCGATGTGTTCCGTGCTGCGTGTGCTCTTGCGTGTGCGATCGAGCCATATGGAAAAAATGCAAACACGATGTAGAAAATCGGCAATCACATCGACGGGCATGTACATACGATCGTGAAAGATCAGCATCGGTGGTTTTTTTTTTGCTTGCATCGCCTCGTGGTGCACCAGTGCACTGCACGCATACGCTGTTTTGTGTGTCGCTTGCATACGTGTTTCTTTTGTTGTATGATATACCCATGTCCGATTTCTTTACATGGGACGGAAGGAGATGATCAGCTTTCGGCGACCATCCGGTGTGTTCGTTTATTTGCAGGTTTTTTTCACAGTCGGCGGTATGGATGTGTGCCATGATCGGTGGTATGTGCAGATGGTATTTGTACGATGATGCGCATATGTGCATCGGGTTGTCGTTTTTTTTTTTTTTTGGTCGGGTGGTGCAGCATCTAGAAAACAAGAGGGGGGACGAACATGCGCAAGCTGATGAGCCATCGTGTGGTGTCGTTGGGCATTGTTTTTGCGTTGTGCGGGAGTGTTTTGCATGCGCCGGTCGATGAGGCGTATGCAAACGTTGCTCATATGGGAAGGCAGGGGGTCAATGCCCTGATGAAGGCGGCGCCGCATCTGAAGCGATGGGGGCCGTTGTTGATGACGTTTATCGGAGCGATCGGTACGGTGTGTAAGGGGGATCTGTCGTCTCGATGTCTTCGATCGGTGCAAGAGCACTTGGTGGCCAGCGGAAAGATGACACTGGATGATGTGCGTCAGCTTCATCGCGCACTCAAGCAACCGTGTGGCTTCATGCGTGTCCCGATCGTGTGCGATGCGTTTGATCGCGTACCCGATGAACGTGTATTGACGCGTGCAGTGACTGAGCGGAAGACGGCGCAGCGGACACGTCCTACGTCGTCGCAGAACAATGGAGGGGGCGGTCAGTCCTTGCCGCCGGGCACATCGGGTGTGCCTCAGACAAAGCAATGTGCGCAGCTGTTTGCGGCTATGGGAGCGTCAGTTGAAGGCGATGCAGGATTGGGCAAATGCACTTAAGACGTTTGATGTTCCTCCTAAAGATGGAGACAAGATCGATCAAAAAATGATCAAGGATATTTTTGATCATTTAAATAGATTTTATAACAAAAATGTTGCACAAATCCAGCACCTGTTGCAATTGCCACAAACTCCAAAACAAGCGCACACGGTGTTTGAGATCATGCGGGGAACCATCCGATCGCCCGATCAATTGATCGCACTGTTGGACGCGTTGCGGCAGATTCCGGTTTCTCCTGACCCAAACAATCCATTTTCGAAGTATGGGCCGGTGCGCACCATTGTTGATTCGGATGCACTACAAAAAAGTGGATGGATTACGTATTTGAAGATGAGCGGAGAAGACAAAAAGAAATTGTGGCAAAAGGTACAAGCAGACATTGACTTCCTGCGTGATTATGTAGATAGCGAAAAAAGTATTTTTGATGCAGAAAAGACGTGTGCTTATGCACAATCAGTGCGCACATTGATCAATAGCACGATCGATCGTTATCAGAAAGAGTACCCATTTTTGATCAAGAAAAACAATGTGCCTTTCTCTGTGCAAGGTGTACAAAGCAGCTTGGTAGGTTTATTTCAGCGCATTACATTGAAGTGGGGCGCCTTCTTTACGAACGTGAAAAATATGGTGGTATCCAATTTTGGTGCGAAGCGTTGACGTGTTTTTCGGTGTGGCGTGTATGTGTGTCGATGTGCTACAGTATGATGGGTCGGTGCATGAAGAGCGCGATTCGCGGTGGCAGCTGGAACAACGACAGCACGAACTTGCCCGTCTCCTATGTCAACCCGAACGCACCTACGAACACGAACAACAACGTCGGGTTCCGCCTCTCGAGTACAGGCGCATAGCGCAGTGATCGTGTGTGTACGCATGCACGATGTGCCCCTTTGCCAGTCCAAGTGCACCGTCCGGTGTCCCTCATGATGTCGTATGCGGGGTCAAAACATGCAGCACGTCCCATCTTGAGTAGGCATAAGTACGCATTCCTTATGAAATTTTGGATGCGTGTGCGCCGGAAACGATGGGCGGTTTTTTTTTTTTTTTTGCGCGGCTTGCAATGACGATGCGTGTGTCGTATAATGATCAAAGATAGTCAACATCAGGAGTCGTCGATCTAGAGGGGGCGGTGTTGTGCGCAGTACAGCGGACATCATTGAGCATTATTTGCATCATTTGCTTGATGAAAGCACGGATTGTGTCATTGAAGTGCAGCGCAGTTGTTTGGCGGAGCAGTTTGCGTGTGTGCCATCGCAGATCAATTATGTCATTAGTACGCGCTTTACGTTGATGCGTGGGTACGTCGTCGAAAGCAAGCGGGGCAGTGGGGGGTATGTGCGCATCCAGCGCGTCGGGATGCCGGATGAGTCGGTCCTTGCACACATCGGTGTGCGGATGAGTCAGGCGGACAGCGAAGCACTGCTCGACCGTTTGCTGACCGAGCGGTGGATCGATGAGGCGATGCGTACGGTGTGTCGGGCAATCGTATCTCGTGATACGTTGTCTTTGCCATTGCCTGTGCGCGACGAAGTGCGCGCGCGCATCATGCGTGGTGTCGTCGGTGCATTGCTTTTGGCGCGGCAGCAGGAAGTGGTCGGTGTACCGTCGAAACGAAATGGGGGATGATCAACGATGAAGTGCCAACAATGCCAGTCCCGTTCGGCAGCATTGCATGTGACAAAAACGATCAACGGTATGCGCAAGGAAATTCACCTGTGTGAGTCGTGCGCGATGGAAATGTCTGGGATAAATGTAAAGGAAAACGATTTTTCTTTGTACAAATTGCTTGCAGGAATTATTAAAGACTCGATTTCTGAAGATGATTTTATGGAACAAGCCGACGATATGGTGGCAACGGACACGTGTTCGGTATGTCAGACGACGTATGGACAGTTTGTGAAGTCGGGCAAACTAGGGTGTGCATCGTGCTATGGACATTTTGGTAAGCGGTTTATGCCCTCGCTCAAGCGCATTCACACCGCGACAGAGCACGTCGGCAAGTTGCCCCGCCGCAACCGCAACGAGGTGCAAATCAAACGCCGGGTGACGGATTTGAAGGCACTGCTCATGCGGCTCGTCGCGGCAGAAGAATACGAGCGTGCGACACAAGTGCGCGACGAAATTCGCATGCTGGAGCGAGGGGGCGACTTGGCATGACGTATGACGCGTTGAAAAAAAGTTTGTGGATGTATGCCTCTGGACCAGACGACGACGTCGTCGTATCGAGCCGCATTCGCCTCGCGCGCAACATTGCACACATTCCGTTTCCCGAAGCGGCCTCCGATGAACACATGGCGCAAGTATTGGCCCTCGTCGCACAAGCGCAAAACAACGATGCGATGCAGCAGTTTCCGACACAGTGGTTGTCCTTGTCCGAGCTTGATGCAGTGCAGCTGCATTTGCTCATCGAAAAGCACGTCATTTCTCCACAGCTGGCGCAGTGTTCGGAGCACAGTGCCGTCATGTTGAGCGAAGACGAATCGTTGAGCGTGATGGTCAACGAAGAAGACCATTTGCGTATGCAAGTGCTCCTTCCGGGACTACAGCTGCACGAAGCGTGGCGGCAAGCGTACGCGTTAGATGAAGCACTCGAGTCCACGCTCGATTTTGCGTTTCACGATCAGCTCGGGTATTTGACGAGTTGCTTGACAAACGTCGGCACAGGCATCCGTGCGTCGGTCATGCTCCATTTGCCGGGGCTTGCGCTCAAAAAAAGAATTCATGACGTGATTGAAAGCGTCACGCAAATCGGACTCGTCGTGCGTGGCTTATACGGCGAGGGAACGGATGCAAAAGGCAATTTATACCAAGTGTCCAACCAGATGACGCTTGGAAAACGAGAAGAAGACATTATCGACCATTTGCAAAACGTCGTGCGGCAAATTGTCGATCATGAAAAGCTTTCGCGCAGCCAGCTCATCCACGATACACCGGCAGCACTGGCGGATCGATTGTGGCGTTCGTTTGGGGCACTCGCACATGCGCATATTATGACCTCAAAAGAAGCGACCGAAAAGCTGTCTGATTTGCGCTTTGGCATCGACATCGGGCTGATCGATCCCCCACCAAAACGCCCGATGAACGAGCTGCTCGTCATGACGCAGCCCGGTTTTTTACAAATGCAGTTCGGAGACGAGATGTCCCCGATGCACCGCGACGTATACCGCGCCAAACTGTTGCGCGAGGCATTGGCAGACCGCTAAAATTTGTTCATGGAGGTGAACCCGATGATGTTTGGTCGGTTTACAGAGCGTGCGACAAAAGTGCTGCAGTATGCCCAAGAAGAGGCACAGCGGCTCCAACACAGCAGTGTCGGCACGGAGCATATTTTGCTCGGGTTGCTCAGGGAAAACGACGGCATTGCGGCGAAGGCGTTGCTCGGGCTCGGGCTTGCCCTCAACAAAGTACAAAGTGAAGTCGATTCCCTTGTAGGTGTAGGAAGCGAAACGTTTGTACACTCCTCATATACGCCGCGGGCGAAAAAAGTCATTGAGCTGTCGATGGATGAGGCGCGCAAGCTGGGGCATACGTACGTCGGTACGGAGCATTTGTTGCTCGGGCTCATTCGTGAAGGGGAAGGTGTCGCCGCGCGCGTGCTCAACAACTTAAGCGTCAGCTTGCCGAAAGCACGGCAGCAAGTCATGCAGCTGCTCGGCACGAATGAAGCGGTGCCTGTGACGGCATCGTCTCAAGCGCAAAACGTGAACACACCGACGCTCGATTCCCTTGCGCGCGATCTCACGGCTGCGGCGAAGGAAAGCAACCTCGATCCCGTCATTGGTCGGGCAAAAGAAATTGAGCGCGTCATCCAAGTGTTGTCGCGGCGGACAAAAAACAACCCCGTGCTTATCGGGGAGCCCGGAGTCGGAAAAACAGCGATCGCTGAAGGGCTTGCGCAGCGCATCGTCAACAACGAAATACCAGAGACGCTCCGCGATAAGCGTGTGATGACGCTCGATATGGGCTCTGTCGTTGCGGGGACGAAGTATCGTGGCGAGTTTGAAGATCGGCTGAAGAAGATCATGGAAGAAATTCGGCAGACGGGAAACGTCATTTTGTTTATCGACGAACTGCATACGCTGATCGGTGCAGGTGGTGCCGAAGGGGCAATCGATGCATCGAATATTTTGAAACCTGCACTTTCACGGGGCGAATTGCAGTGCATCGGGGCGACGACGCTCGATGAATACCGCAAGTACATCGAAAAAGACGCAGCCTTGGAGCGGCGGTTCCAGCCGATTACTGTCGATGAACCGAGTGCAGAGGAAGCGGTGCTCATTTTGCACGGGTTGCGCGATCGGTACGAAGCACACCATCGGGTGAAAATTACCGATGCTGCGATTGAAGCAGCAGTGCGGCTGAGCGATCGGTACATTCCCGATCGGTTTTTGCCCGATAAGGCGATCGACTTGATCGATGAAGCGAGCTCAAAAGTGCGTTTGCGCACGTATACGATACCGCCCAACGTCAAAAAGCTGGAGTCTTCTCTAGACAACATCCGCAAAGAAAAAGATGCCGCCGTACAAAGCCAAGAGTTTGAAAAAGCCGCTTCTTTGCGCGATAGTGAGCAAAAAATGCGCGATGAGCTCGATGCGACCAAAAACAAATGGAAAGAGACGCAGGGGCGCACCGATTCGGAAGTTTTGCCCGACGACATCGCCCACGTCGTCGCCAGCTGGACGGGAATTCCTGTCGTCAAGCTGGCGCAAGAAGAATCAGAGCGGTTGTTGCACCTTGAGGACATCTTGCATGCGCGGCTCATCGGGCAAGATGAGGCAGTCAAGGCGGTTGCACAAGCGGTACGGCGTTCGCGTGCGGGACTGAAAGATCCGAAACGTCCGATTGGCTCGTTTATTTTCCTTGGACCGACCGGTGTCGGGAAGACGGAGCTTGCCCGTGCATTGGCGGAGGCGATGTTTGGCGATGAGCAATCCGTCATTCGCATCGACATGTCCGAATATATGGAAAAACATACAACGTCGCGCCTCGTCGGTGCGCCCCCGGGATACGTCGGGTACGAAGAAGGTGGGCAACTCACAGAAAAAGTGCGCCGCAAGCCGTATAGCGTCGTACTGCTCGATGAAATCGAAAAGGCGCATCCGGAAGTGTTTCACATTTTGTTGCAAGTGCTTGAAGATGGGCGGCTGACGGATGCGAAGGGACGTACGGTCGATTTTCGCAATACGTTGATCATTATGACATCCAATGTCGGTGCAGATACGATCAAAAAGTCCTCTACGCTCGGATTTGCCTCGGTCGATGCGAAGACGGAAGCGATGCATCAGTACGACGTCATGCGCGAGAAGGTGCTGGCAGAGCTCAAAAAAAGCTTCCGCCCTGAATTCATCAACCGCATCGACGACACGATCGTCTTCCATCCGCTCGATCAGGAGCACATCGCCAAAATTGTCACACTGATGGCAAACGACGTCCAAAAACGTCTGGAGGAGCAAGGCATTCATTTTGCACTGACAGAGGTGGCGAAAGCACACCTTGCCCGCGTCGGATACGATCCGGCATACGGTGCACGGCCGTTGCGTCGTGCAATCCAAAAACACATCGAAGATCGGCTTTCTGAGGCGCTGCTCAAAGGGACGATTGCCAAAGGGGACCGCGTCGTGATCGATGAGCAAGATGGGGTATTGACGGTCAACAGCGTCGTGCAGACCGCATAGCGGATGTGTCCACAAAACGGCCTCAATCGTTTGGGGCCGTTTTTTTCGTAGGACAAAGGAGTGTGTATGTCAAAAACGAAGTATGTGTGTGCGCAATGTGGAATCGTCGCACCAAAGTGGTTTGGAAAGTGCCACGCGTGCGGTGCATGGAATGCGTGCGTCGAACAGCGCGTCGGACCACGAAAGGCGGCAGCACCGCCGGCCGCAGTGACGATGGCAGACATGATCGGTGCGCAAGAGCCACGGTGGAGCACGGGCATGAGTGAATGCGACCGTGTGCTCGGGGGCGGGCTTGTACCGGGGTCGTTTGTGTTGTTGGGGGGA
>JAGWXQ010000025.1 GCA_018969805.1 Paenibacillaceae bacterium
GCCCTTCATGAAGCCAAATCGTGTGCGTAATCCCGAGCATTTTGGAGAGAACATCGACGATGTCTTTTTGAGACAGTGTCGGATTTCGTTTCGGATGGAGCAGGCATTGTGCGGTCGTGAGCATCGTGCCTTCACCATCGACGTGAAACGATCCCCCTTCCATAACAATACGCCCATCGATACGCGGGATATCCAGATGGTCCAGTAATTGTGTGGCGACCGTGGCATCGTTTGCGAAATCGGGATACTTTTCGCCCCACGCATTAAACGTCCACTGTACACCGTGCAACTGACCGTGTTCATTCAGGACAAACGTCGGTCCGTTGTCGCGAAACCATGCATCGTCGTGGCGTATCGCAATCGGGTGGACGCGGTATCGCGTCGAATGCATCCCCCATAACGTTGCCCATTGGGTGTGCTCTTCCGGATCGACGATGACGATGACGGGCTCGCAGCAGGCGATCGCACGAATGATGTCCGCAACCACACGGCATACGGCAGGATGCGTGTGCGGGTGAACCATCGTCTTTTTCTGTGGCCATGCGATGCACGTGTAGGCGTGGGGCATCCATTCGGCGGGCATCGTGTACGTCATGGAAGCATCGTCGTGCCCATAAGGTAGCGGTCGCATTCGCGGGCAACTTCGCGGCCTTCATTGATCGCCCAGACGACGAGACTTTGTCCGCGGCGCATATCTCCTGCAGCAAACACTCCATCTACGTTGGTCGTATACTGCCCATATGTGGCACGGACGTTGGAACGTTCATCACATGCAACACCGAAGCTCTCGATCGCATTTTTCTCAGGTCCTACAAATCCCATCGCGAGCAATACGAGATCGGCTTTATGCGTGCGCTCGCTTCCTGGCACTTCTACCGGAACAAATCGCCCTTGAGCATCTTTTTCCCACGCGATATCGACCGTTTGCAGTGCTTTGATGTGTCCGTGTTCGTCACCGATAAATTGTTTTGTAGAAATCGTATATTGCCTCGGATCTGCACCAAATTTTGCTGCAGCTTCTTCTTGTCCGTAATCCATTTTGTACACTTTTGGCCATTCTGGCCAAGGATTGTTGGGTGCTCTTTTGAGCGGGGGCTTGGGCATGATTTCAAATTGGGTGACGCTTTCACACCCGTGGCGCATCGATGTGCCGACGCAGTCGGTGCCTGTATCGCCACCTCCGATCACGATGACGTGCTTGTGGGTGGCACTGATCAACGCCCCATCCTCGTGCGCGCTGTCCAAGTAGCTTTTTGTATTGGCGTGCAAAAATTGCATCGCCAAGTGGATGCCACGCAAATCCCGACCAGGAACATCCAAATTGCGCGCTTTTGTCGCCCCGCCACACAGGATCACGGCATCGTGCTGCGCGCGCACTTCCGTCCCCGATATTGTCGTCCCGACTTCGCAATTGAGCACAAACGTGACACCCTCTTCTTCGAGCAATCGAACACGGCGCATCACGAGCGCTTTGTCGAGTTTCATATTGGGGATTCCATACATCAGCAGTCCACCAGGACGATCGGCACGCTCGTATACGGTCACGGTATGGCCTGCTTGATTGAGCTGTGCAGCGGCTGCAAGTCCAGCAGGACCAGAGCCGATGACCGCGACACGTTTTCCCGTCCGCCGTGCAGGTGGGCGCGCCTGCACCCAGCCTTCGTCAAATCCGCGGTCGATAATTGCTTTTTCAATGGATTTGATCGCCACAGGATCCCCGTGCAAGCCGACGGTGCACGACCCTTCACAAGGTGCAGGACACACGCGCCCCGTAAATTCAGGGAAATTGTTTGTCTTGTGCAAGCGATCCAGCGCGTCCCGCCATTGGTTGCGGTAGACGAGATCGTTCCATTCGGGGATGAGATTGTTGATCGGGCATCCGGATGCCATGCCGCTGATGAGCGTACCCGTATGACAAAAAGGGATGCCACAGTCCATACACCGCGCGCCTTGTTGTTGCAGTGTTGTAACATCGATCGGTTGTGCAAACTCACGATAATGCGCAATGCGCATGAATGGAGCGTCTTCTAAAGCAGTTTTGCGGTCGTATTCCATAAAGCCGGACGGTTTTCCCATGATGCATGATGCCTCCTCTCTTGCGATTAGTTGCCCCCGATGCGCGCTTTGTCCCGCATATTGTGTTCAAAAGCAACGAGTACGGCTTGTTCTGTAGACAGTCCGGCGCGCTTTCCTTGTTCGATCGCATCAAACATCCGCTTGAAGTCTTTTGGAATAATTTTCAAAAAGCGAAATTGCTCCTCTTCCCAATTGTCCAAAATGCGGTGCGCGACCGTACTTCCTGTAAACTTCACATGGCTGCGCAACAGTGCGCGCACTTCATTGAGCTCGTACGGTGCGTCGAGCGATTCAAACAGGACCATCTGGGCGTTGACGTGCGTCCGCGCCGTACCGTCTGCGTCGTACACGTACGCGATTCCACCGGACATGCCGGCCGCAAAATTGCGCCCGATCGCACCGAGGACGACGACACGGCCCCCGGTCATATACTCGCACCCGTGGTCGCCGACCCCTTCTACGACAGCGTGTGCACCGCTGTTGCGCACACAAAAGCGCTCGCCAGCAATGCCGCGCACGTACAGTTCTCCGCCCGTCGCCCCGTACAGCGCGACGTTTCCGATCAGGACGTTGTGCTCCGGCACGAAGGACGCATTTGTTGGGGGGAATACAATGAGTTTTCCTCCAGAGAGACCTTTCCCAACGTAGTCATTTGCATCGCCCTCGAGTGAGAGCGTGACTCCTTTTGGGACAAACGCACCAAAACTTTGTCCGGCAGAACCGTGGAAATGGAGGCGAATCGTATCATGGGGGAGCCCTTCTGCGCCGCAGCGGCGCGTTACTTCACTTCCGAGGATCGTTCCGACGACGCGATGGGTGTTGCGTATGGGCAGTATCGCATGCACGTGTGCGCGATGCTCAAGAGCGGGACGGCACATATCGAGCAATTGCGTGCGATCGAGCGATTCGTCGAGCCGATGGTTTTGTGTTTCGACGCAATGCGTCTGTACCGATGCATCGACAGACGGGCGGTGCAACAACGCAGTGAGGTCAATATGCTTCGCTTTCCAGTGCGCGATCGCGTTGCGTGGTTCAAGAACGTCGGTTCGTCCGATCATTTCCTCAATCGTGCGAAATCCAAGCTTTGCCATCCATTCACGGACATCTTCGGCGATAAATTGCATGAGATGAATGACGTGTTGGGGATCCCCTGTGAATTTTTCACGGAGCTCGGGATTTTGTGTCGCAACTCCAACAGGGCACGTGTCCAGATGGCATACGCGCATCATGACGCAACCGATCGCAATAAGTGGAGTCGTCGCAAATCCAAACTCTTCTGCACCAAGCAGGGCAGCCAGGATGACGTCGCGTCCCGTCATGAGTTTTCCGTCCGCCTCGACGACGATGCGGCTGCGCAAGTTGTTGAGTACGAGCGTCTGATGCGTTTCTGCCAAACCGAGCTCCCACGGCAAACCGGCGTGGCGAATGCTCGTTTGCGGAGAAGCGCCCGTACCGCCGTCGTAGCCACTAATGAGCACGACATCTGCTTTTCCTTTGGCAACACCGGCTGCGATCGTTCCGACACCGACTTCGGAGACGAGCTTGACGCTAATGCGGGCGTTTGGATTCGCATTTTTTAGATCGTGAATCAGTTCGGCCAAATCTTCGATCGAATAAATATCGTGGTGCGGTGGAGGCGAGATCAGGCCGACACCAGGCGTGACACCGCGCACTTCGGCGATCCACGGGTACACTTTCCCCCCGGGCAATTGACCCCCTTCACCAGGCTTGGCCCCTTGGGCCATTTTGATTTGAATTTCATCGGCGTTGACGAGGTAGTGGCTCGTGACACCAAATCGGCCCGACGCAACTTGTTTGATCGCACTGCGCCGCGAATGTCCGGATGCGTCAGGGACAAACCGCGATGGATGTTCGCCCCCTTCTCCAGTGTTGCTTTTTCCACCGAGGCGGTTCATCGCGATGGCGAGCGTCTCGTGCGCTTCTTGACTGATCGAACCATAGGACATCGCACCCGTCTTAAAGCGACGCACGATGTCTTCGACGGACTCGACTTCTTCAAGAGGGACGGGCGTTCGATCGGATCGAAACGTAAGCAGTCCGCGCAAATGGAATTGCTTCTCGTGCTCGCGGTGGATGAGTGCAGCAAACTTGCGGTACATGTCTTTGTTTCCTGTGCGCACTGCCGTTTGAAGGGCGTGGATCGTCTCAGGCTGGTATACGTGCTCCTCGCCTTCTTTGCGCCACTGGAGCTCGCCACCCGTATCCAAAGGCGCGTGCGTGCCCTCTTCTTGTGGGAACGCCTTGCGATGGCGCGCAAGCGACTCGGCCGCGATCGTCTGTAGACCGATGCCTCCGATACGCGATGTCGTCCATGTAAAATACGCATCGATGACATCTTGATGGATGCCGACCGCCTCAAATATTTGTGCGCCCCGATAACTTTGAATTGTGGAGATACCCATTTTCGCCAGCACTTTCACGACCCCTTTTGTGGCGGCGGAAATGTACTGTTTGGACACGTTGTGCGCATCTTCCCAATGTTCGGTCGCACGCATATGTTCGATTGTATCGAGTGCGAGGTACGGATTGATCGCATTTGCGCCGTAGCCAAGCAACAACGCAAAGTGGTGTACTTCGCGCGGTTCCCCAGACTCCACGATCAGGCTGACGGTCGTACGCTTTCCTGTACGGATGAGATGATGGTGTGCACCCGCGATGGCGAGCAGAGCAGGAATTGGAGCAAATGTAGATGTGAGTCCGCGGTCAGAGAGGATGAGTACCGTCGTACCAGCTTGGATTTCGTCATCGATGGCGTGAAATACGGCGCGCAATCCTTCTTCAAGACCCGCATCACCCGATTCCGAGGCAAACACAATCGGAATTTCTGCAACACGAAATGCAGGGTGTTGATTGTGGCGGATGCGGGACATATCTTCATTGGAGAGAAGCGGTGTTTTTAGCCGAATGTGCTGACAACTTTGGGGTGTCGGATGCAACAAATTCGTCTCCGAACCGATCGTCGTCATTTGGGACGTGACGAGCTCTTCAAAATTGGCATCGATCGGAGGGTTGGTCACCTGAGCAAACAGCTGCTTAAAATAGCTATACAGCAACTGTGGACGTTCGGAAAGGACGGCAAGCGGAGCATCGTAGCCCATCGATCCGATCGGATCGACACCAGTCAATGCCATCGGTTTTAAAATCTTTTGCAACGTCTCAAACGTATAACCAAACGCATGCTGCCGTGTCCTTAACGCATCCAATTCGATGTCCCAGTGGATCGGCGCGCTTGGGAGTGCATCCAAATCAATCATATGGGCATCGAGCCACTGACGATACGGATGCGCGTTGGCGATGGCGTGCTTGATTTCTTCGTCAGGCAAAATCCGTCCTTGTACCGTATCGACGAGCAACATCCGTCCAGGACGCAAACGGTCTTTGCGCACGATGCGCGCAGGATCGATGTCGAGCACACCGGCTTCGCTCGCCAAAATGACCAAATCGTCTTCCGTCACGCAGTAACGTGCTGGGCGCAACCCATTGCGGTCAAGCACAGCAGCGATTGTCGATCCGTCGGTAAACGCCATCGCGGCCGGGCCGTCCCACGGCTCCATAAGGCAGCTGTGGTATTCATAAAACGCTTTTTTGTCGTCGTCCATCGTTTCGTGCTTTGCCCACGGCTCAGGAATCATCATCATCGCAACGTGGGGCAAGGAGCGACCAGAGAGCAACAAAAACTCCAGACACTGATCAAATATTTGCGAGTCACTACCACTTTCGTCGATAATGGGCAACACTTTTTTGAGGTCTTCATGAAACGCTTCGGATTGGAACAGCGCTTCGCGCGCTTTCATCCAGTTGACGTTGCCACGCAACGTATTGATTTCTCCGTTGTGGATCGTGTATCGGTACGGGTGCGCCCGCTCCCAACTCGGAAACGTATTTGTGCTAAACCGCGAGTGCACAAGGGCAAGCGCGCTTGCCATCAGCGGATGCCGCAACTCCGTATAGTACGTCGATACTTGATCCGGCGTCAGCATCCCCTTGTACACGATCGTGCGCGAAGAGAGCGACGGGATATAGCACGACAGTTGCATGCGCGCGCACGTATGTTCGATGCGCTTGCGGATCACGTACAATTTTCTCTCGAAAGCTTCTTTTTCAGTAAATGCGGTGTGTACACGCCCGATAAAAAGCTGCCGTACGCGCGGAGCGGTGGCGATCGCGCCTTCTCCAAGTCCAGAGAGGTCTACCGGGACATCGCGCCAGCCGAGCAACGGATAGCCTTCTTCC
The DNA here is from genome assembly GCA_018969805.1 of Paenibacillaceae bacterium. GTDB lineage: Bacteria > Bacillota > Bacilli > Paenibacillales > YIM-B00363 > REEB470. The sequence continues at coordinate 6,331 of JAGWXQ010000025.1, forward strand.
GTGACGATGCGCTCAATCACCGCGACGCACGCGTCATGAAGTGTTTCATCTTGGGGCAAAAACGTCATTCCGACTCCATAGTCCCCGGCATGGGGCAGGACAAAGTGCGTACACACCTCTTGGAAATACGCATGCGGGATTTGAATCAAGATGCCTGCTCCATCGCCAGTATTCGTCTCGGCACCTTGCCCACCCCGGTGGTCGAGATTGCGCAAAATCGTCAATGCGTGCTCAATGATCGAAAAAGAAGCAACGCCTTTCATGTGGGCGATAAACCCGATGCCACAAGCATCCCGCTCATGCTGTGGGTCGTACAACCCTTGTTTTTTTGGGATCGTATGCATCATCGACAACCTTTCTGTACTGGGTTTTCAAGCAGGATCAATATGCAAAAGCATGACGCACACATCAGATGAGAATGCGAAGTGCCCTTCCAGCACATGCGGCATGCAGGGGACAAAAAAACCGGTTCGCGTACATGTGCCCGGGATGCACAACGACCACGCAAAATCTCCTTTTCATTCGCGCGCGTTTCATGTACAATAAATATAGTCCATTGTAGCATCGTTAATGCCGTATTGCAACATCCTGCGGGTTCGTTCGACAAAGTTTTGCGCCTATTGCCACTTTTTCGACAAATGTCTCGGCGTGCGATAACATTTTTGTGCATCTGTGCTAGGACAATACATCGGCAAGTATTTCTTATTCATAAAAGTACATGCTGTTGTGCAAACGAATAAGGAGGGCGTATATGCGAACGAATGTGCAAAAGCGCAACGAGCTGTTATGGGGGTGTGCCGCGATTGTTGCTTTTTTGGCGACGCTCGGTAGCCTCATATTTAGCGAAGTGTTTCTGTGGGTTCCGTGCAAGTACTGTTGGATTCAGCGCATTTTTATGTACGCGTTGGCGTGGATGCTCATAGTGTCTCATCTGCGGCGGCAGTGGATCAGTCGTTGGTACATTGTCCCGTTCGTATGCGCCGGGGGGGCTTTTGCAGCATATCATACGTACATTCAAAAATCGTCCATCGATCCGAGCAAGACGACGTGCCAAGGAGAAGTGTCGTGTTATGCGGATTACTTAAATTTATTTGGCTGGATTACGATACCGATGCTCGCATTGACGGCGTTTGTCCTGATCGGGATATGTATGGCGTTGATCAAGAAGGAACATATGGGTATAATAGGGAAGGACGAGATGGACGGGCAACACGGAACGTAATATGAAGGAGGAACACATGTGAGAAAGCAAGCGATGATTGCAGTCGTGTTTGCGGGCGTGCTCCTGCTTACGGCATGCGGTGCGAAGCAAGAGGCAACGCCGGTCGGGCAAGTGACACAACCAGAGGCGGTGTACAAACAAAGCTGTATTTCTTGTCATGGCGCAGATTTGCAAGGCGTAAGTGGGCCAAATTTGCAAAAAATCGGTGCAAAGCTTGATGCTGCCGCGATTGAGGCGATCATTCGAAACGGAAAAGGTGCGATGCCCAGTATGTCGCGTGGACTGTCCGACGAGCAAATCAGTGCTGTGGCGACGTGGCTTGCATCCAAAAAGTAACGCAAAGAACAACGCATGCATTCAGGGCGTCCTGAGTGTTTTTTTCTGCCGCACAATCGTTGAGAAGCGCACGCGCGGGTATGGTACAATGCGTCGAAGCAGACAACAAGGAGTGATCGCGCAATGCGTGTACAGGCAATGGTGCTTTGTTTTGTTGTTGTATGGGGGATGCAGGTAGTTGTCGTTCAAGCGCACGACGGATGGATTCAGGCAAACACCCCAATTACCGCGCGTGGAGAAACTGTATACGTGGACATGCTGTTTGGCAACCACACGCAAGAGCACCGCAGCTACCGTATCGATGGGCAGTGGCCAAGTGCTTCCATATTTGTGACCGATGCACGCGGTCTGAAAACGGACATTACTGCCACGCGCTTTTATACCGGTGAGCCAGCTACCGAAAGTGCGCCCGTGCGCAACAACGGTTTTGTCGCGTCGTTTCGAACGTCGTTGCTTGGGATATCGATCGTGAATGCCGAAGGGGACAGCGTGTACAAGGGGACAACGAGCACGACGCGAACACTGAGAAGTGCAAAGGCGTTTGTGGCGGTGAGCGATATCCCAGTGCGCGAGCGTGTCGCCCAGCTAAAGCAGTTTTCTCGAGTGGTGACACCGGATCGGTTGGAGTTGATCCCAATTAGTTCTCCGGTCGCAATCCAACCGGGACAGACGCTGACCGTGCAACTCGTACGTCAAGGGATGCCGGTCGCCAATACACCGGTTAGTCTGATCCGGCGGAGCATCAACAACGATCCGATTACAAAAAACACCGACGAATCGGGAAAGGTTTCGTTTGTCGTAGGGAGTGCAGACTATTATTTGTTGCGCGCAAAAATCGAACGCACTCTTGCTGCACCGATTGCAATCGGGGAACATATCGTACAAAAAGAAACGCACGAAGCGACGATGACGGTGATCGTGCAAAATGCGCAACCAGCGTTTTCTTTGGAAGCGACGACAGCGACACCGACGGGTGAAGTGAATGGCACGATGTTGCCCGCGCATGCAATATCCATAAAAAATGGCGTTGCGCACTTGGTATCAACGGTTGCGCGTACGTACGTTGATGAATCGCTTTCCGAAGCATCTGTGCCGCTGCGCGCGCTCGTGACCAAGCATGGCGGGGTCGTTGAATATTTGCCTGCGATGGGACCTGTGCCGGCGCATATTGTTGTATCGTTGCCACAAAAAAGTGCACATGAGAAATGAAGGCGGTATGGTCGTTTTTGTGGGCGTTGATCGTGATCGGGATGCCGGCTGTCGTCTGTGCACATGCGGTCATCGAACAAGCGTTTCCGTTTTCTGGAGCGATGCTCGATGAGTCGCCTCCCTTTGTGCGCCTGACATTTAATGAAAAAATAGCGGGGAAGACGAGTACGCTCGTCGTACGCGATGCGCAAGGAAACGAAGTCGGGGGCGCGCGGGAAGACATCGGGGACGATACGATACAGACCGCGTTGCCCCTGCTCGCGCCGGGCACGTATACCGTACTGTGGCAAGTACTGTCTGCGGATACGCACGTCGCAGAGGGGCAATATGCGTTTTCTGTGCAGACGCCGCAGACACGTACTGTGCCCGCCGAACCGATCGACATCGCACCGCCTGTGCCACAAGAAGTGCCACAAGAAGCAGCCATGCCAAATCGACCAGCGCATCAGCAACAAAAAGACACCAAACCAAAAACAAGAGAGACGCAAGCACCAAATCCGCAAAGATCACTTGAAACAGAACAAACAAAACAAGAAGTGCAGCGTAATGTGGATGGCGCACCGAATACGCAACAAACTGCTCCAGCGCAACCAAATAAAGGCGCAGAACCGAGTGGGCATGCGCATCATGCTGTGGGCGCGGGACCGAGTGCCGTGTTTGCATCGGTATACGATGTCGTGCGTGCGGTGCTGCGTGGAATCAACAACGCCGCATGGGTCGTGCTCATCGTGTGTGTGATCGCCCCGTATGTGTGGCAAAACAATGCACGTGTGCGCCCGCTGGTCGCCATCGCCGCTTCGGTCGCGATCGCTGCGACGGCTTGGGGGCAGCTTGCAGTGATTGCAGATGTGTTTTCGGATCGGGTGTCGTGGACTGCTGCTTGGGGGTCGATCGTCTTTGGCGACCGATTTGGTGTATTTGCATTCGTGCAAACGATCGTGTTGGCGTTTGGAGTTGTGTTGTTGTATGCGCCGGCGAAAGACCGCCGTTGGGCGCACAATGTGCACGTGGCTGTGGTTGCGCTTGCACTTGTTGTTGCGTCATTGCAAACGCATGTTGGTACGTTGTTTGCCACGGAGTGGCGCGCAATCGTTCGTGTCGTACACGTGTGGGCGATGTCGTGCTGGCTTGGAAGCGTCTGTTTTGCAGCGGTATCGTTTGTGCAACGCAAAGCGATAACAGGCAAGCATCGATCGTTTGCGATCGCAAGTGGTGGCGTTGCGATCGGTTCGGGCATTGGTTTGGCGGTGATGCTGCTCCCGTCGTGGAGTGCGATGGTTGCATCGCCGTACGGCATGTTGTTGCTCGGAAAAAGTGTGCTCGCATTGTTGTTGGCGGGCGTAGGTTGGGCACTCAGGGGAAAACGATCGACACCCACAGTCGCGCTCGAGCAATTGCTGTGCATCGGGCTCGTCGTCTGCGCCACCGTGATGGGGATGACCCCGCCAGGCATGTAGCGACTGTGGCACGGGTCGCGGCGTTTTTGAATGTTTTGTCCAAGTGGTGTATA
>JAGWXQ010000235.1 GCA_018969805.1 Paenibacillaceae bacterium
ACATCGATCGTTCCCCAAATGGCAAGTGCTTCTGCATCGAGAGACGTGGTTCGATTTGAAGGAAAAGTAAGCAAAATTGTAAAATCTTGCTACGACAAAGTGTTTTCTTCAAAAGTTCGTCCAAATTTGCAAAACGCATTTGCGGAGCTTGAAAAATGCGAAGCGTTTCACACTTCGACCAGAAATCAGGTAGCTGCGTTTCCTTTAGCAATTCCAGCAGGATATTCTGCATATCAAGCCGCAGTGTTCGTTATTGGAGTAGTTGGCGCATATTGCGCTGCGATTGATTGCGCAAAAAATGCGACAGTAATTGTAGAGCGACTTATTTCTTACGGACGTACGTTGTTTGGATTTGAAGGAGAAAAACTTAAGCAGTATGAAGGTCATGTAAAGGATGAATTTAACAAACAAATACTCGAAGCAAGAAAACAAGATCCAGAAGCAAATAATCGCAGAGATGCACAGCAAAAACCAGCACAGCAAAATGATTCGAAACAAGCAACAGAGGCGAAGCGAAAAGCAGCCGAAAGGGTAAAGGCAAAAAGAGAGGCTCAGAAAGAGGCTGAAAGAAAGAGACAGCAAGAAGATAAAGACTGGAAGGAATTTCAAGATTGCCTCAAGAAAAAAGTGTGTGAAAATGCAGACAAGAGGTTTAAATTGGTTAAAGAACAGGCGAGAACATTGAAAGGACAATTAGAAAACATTTTAGCACAGTTAAATCAAAAAACTCGGGGCGTAGGGCTTCAGGAACAAATAGCAAACGTACAAAAAAACATCAATGAACTAAACAAACTTTTAGGTGAGCGCCCTCCATCGAAACAAATTGAACCAACCGACATTGAATCACTTGATGCGATTCGCTCTGCACCACTCAAATCCACGCGCACCATTCGGGAGGCCTCTGAAGCGAGAGATGCAGCAAATAAATTTCTTAAGCAGAATCCGAGACGGTAGTTTGAATTCGCTGTATCTTTTTTATACATGCAGTGAATGCGTAAAACACTTTGGCTGCGCGTAGTTTGGACATCCCCCCAACGCATTGTGCGGTGGGGGGATGTGTGGTTACATATGCGGAATACGAATGCGTCGTTATGTTGGTGCACAAAAAAGAAGCTGTGGATACGCACTGTTTTGTGGATGGGGGAGATGGTGCAGTGTCGCATTTTCGTATACGGTGTGCAGAGTGTCGCTGGTGAGGACGCGCTCTGGGGTGTCGTGCATGACGATGTGACCGGCGTGCATAAGGATAAGTTCGTCGCAGTACAGTGCAGCGAGATTGAGGTCGTGCAGTACGACGATGACAGCGATACGTGTTTTTTTGATCCACATGTGGACCAATTCCATCCAGCGTTGTTGGCTCCCGAGATCGAGATGTGCGGTTGGTTCGTCTAGAAATAGCAAGCGCGGTTGCTGCGCGATCGCCTGTGCCAATGCGACGCGTTGCCGCTGTCCCCCTGACAGTGTATTGAGGCGTGCATTAGGGTTAAGGTGCACATATTGGGCGATGTGCTCAATAAATTGTGTATGATCGGTACACCCAAATAAGGGATCGTGCAACGGATGTCGCTCGACGCCCATCCACGATGCATGGGGTGTCCTTCCCATCGCGATCACATCGCGAACGGTGAGTGCATGGGGGGGAAGGGCGTCTTGGCTGACGACGGCAA
>JAGWXQ010000026.1 GCA_018969805.1 Paenibacillaceae bacterium
GCCAGCTTGAAGGAGCGTTTGCGTTTTTGTTTTTGACAAACACCCAGCTTATTGCAGCCCAAGATGGTTATGGATTGCGCCCTTTTGTGCTCGGTGCCATGCAAGAAGGCTACGTACTTGCATCGGAGACGTGTGCGTTTGATGCGATCGGTGCACAGACGGTCCGCGATATCGAGCCCGGAGAGATGCTCGTATTCGATGCGCAAGGGATGCGTAGTGAACCGTTTTTGGAGCAGTCTCGTCGGCGCGCTTTGTGTGCGATGGAGTATATTTATTTTGCCCGACCCGATAGCGATATGGATGGTGTAAACATCCACACCGCACGAAAACGCATGGGCAAACGACTGGCGATTGAGGCGTTTGTCGATGCGGATCTTGTGACGGGTGTGCCAGATTCGTCGATCTCTGCGGCGATTGGTTTTGCTGAGCAGACGGGCATTCCGTACGAGCTCGGGCTGATCAAAAACCGCTACGCCGGTCGTACGTTTATCCAGCCGTCCCAGCAATTGCGCGAGCAAGGTGTCAAAATGAAACTGTCTGCGGTGCGCAAAGTCGTCGAAGGAAAGCGCGTCGTGATGATCGATGATTCGATCGTGCGCGGTACGACGTCGCTGCGCATCGTCAAGCTGCTGCGCGAAGCGGGTGCAATACAAGTACACGTGCGCATTACGTCTCCGCCGTTTGCCAATCCGTGTTTTTATGGCATCAACACGCCGACGCGGGAGGAGCTCATCGCATCGCACATGTCGATCGAAGACATGCGCCGGGTGATCGAAGCGGATTCGCTCGCGTTTTTGTCCAAAGAGGGCATGCTGGCGTCGATCGGACGGCGGAATGCGTCGTACAATATGGGCATGTGTACCGCATGTTTTGATGATGATTATCCATCACCCATACCAAAGGGGGAATCATAATGTCCGAGGCGTACGCGCATGCGGGTGTCCATATCGCCCAAGGAAATGCGGCCGTTGAACGCATGCGCCAACATGTCGCCAAGACGATGCGGTCTGAGGTGATTGGGGGCATCGGTGGATTTGGGGGCATGTTTTCGCTCGCATCGGCGTGTCGTGAGCGGACGCATCCCGTCCTCGTTGCCGGTGCCGACGGCGTGGGGACGAAACTGAAAGTCGCTGTGGCGATGCAGCGACACGATACGATCGGCATCGACTGTGTAGCGATGTGTGCAAACGACGTGCTGGTACAAGGTGCGGAGCCATTATTTTTCTTGGATTATATCGCTGTTGGTTCCCTCGATGCACAGCACGTGGAGTCGATCGTCGCGGGCGTCGCAAACGGGTGTGTGCAAGCAGGGTGTGCGCTGCTTGGTGGAGAAACAGCCGAAATGCCCGGAATGTACGCAGACGGGGAATACGACATCGCCGGGTTTTGTGTCGGTATCGTCGATCAAGCACACATCGTCGATGGAAGCCGTGTCCGTCCGGGGGACGTCTTGATCGGCGTTTTTTCTGCGGGATTGCACAGCAACGGGTACGCGCTCGTCCGTCATCGTTTGGCGCAAGCAGGCGTGTCGTATACGGACGTGTGTACCGAAAATGCAACGTGGGGCGATGTGTTATTGACCCCGACACGCATATACGTCCGCCCGATCCTCGACGTATTGCATGCTGTGCGCGATGACGTCCATGGCATGGCGCACATTACCGGGGGTGGATTGCTTGAAAACGTACCGCGCATGCTCCCGCACAACACAGTGGCGCGCATAGATGTGTCTAGCTGGAGCGTTCCACCCGTCTTTGCACAACTGCAAGCGCTCGATGCACCGCCGTTGACCGACGACGATATGTATCGGACGTGGAATATGGGCATCGGATTTGTCCTCGCCGTCGATGCGCAGCGCGCTTCGGACGTATGCGCAATCCTTGCACAAAGCGGAGAACGCGCGTCGGTCATCGGGGTCGTAGAGGAAGGCAGTGGCGGTGTCCTGTTGGAAGGACTGCAGCGATGACGGCACGCATTGCCGTGTTTGCGAGCGGGAGTGGATCTAATTTTGAAGCACTCGTGCGGAGTGCACGTGCATATGAAGTCGTAGTACTCGTCTGTGATCGCCCGGGTGCGGGTGTGCTTACTCGTGCGCAGCAGCTCAATGTCCCCTCGATCGTATACGACGTGTCTGCGTTTTCCTCGCGCATGGAGTACGAGCGCGCCGTATGCGCACAGCTTCAAGCGCTGCGCATTGAGTACATTTGCCTTGCAGGATACATGCGGCTCATTACAGAACAACTTCGTCATGCATATCCCGATCGCATCGCAAACGTGCATCCGTCACTGTTGCCCGCGTTTCCAGGGAAATGTGCGATTGAAGATGCATTTGCATACGGTGTAAAATATACGGGTGTGACGATTCATCTCGTCGATGAAGGCATCGATACGGGACCGATCCTTGCCCAGGAAACGGTACCGATTTTCAAACAGGATACTATAGAAACGATTGCAAAACGCATACATGCCATCGAACATGCACTGTATGCACAGACGGTAACGGCGTGGGTGCGCGGACAATTTGTCCGGCATGGTCGGACGATGCATCAAGATGAAGAGGAGCAATGAGGACATGACCAAGCGACGGGCCTTGATCAGCGTATATGACAAAACAGGAGTTGTTCCGTTTGCCCAAGCGCTCGTCGCTTTGGGATATGAGATCGTTTCAACCGGGGGGACGTATGCACTGCTCACCGCGTCGGGCGTGCCCGTGCTGGCCGTATCCGACGTGACGCAGTTTCCCGAAATGATGGATGGACGACTAAAGACGCTTCATCCGATGATTCACGGGGCATTGCTTGCTGTGCGCGATGACGCAGCGCATGTGGCGGCGATGGACGCACACGGCATTGTGCCGATCGACGTGGTCGTTGTCAATTTGTATCCGTTTGTCGAAACGGTGCAAAAGCAATCGACGACGATCGATGAGGCGATCGAACAAATTGATATCGGGGGACCGACGATGCTGCGTGCGGCCGCGAAAAACCATCGCGACGTGACCGTGCTTGTCGATCCAGACGATTATGGTGCAGTCGTGGATGCTTTGCGCAATCAAGGTACCCCGTCGCGCACGATGCGCGAGCAGCTCGCCGCCAAAGTATTTCGGTATACGGCAGCGTACGATGCGCATATCGCCGATTATTTGGGGCGGCAGTGGGGTGTCGATATTCCAGAACGGCTGACGATGACGTGGGAGCGAACGCACGTTTTGCGTTATGGTGAAAACCCGCATCAGCGTGCGGCTGCGTACGTGTCTCCCATGCACCGTACAGGCTCGATCGTCGATGCGGAACAGCTGCAAGGGAAACCACTTAGTTACAACAACATCCAAGATGCCCATGCCGCATGGAGCATCGTGCGCGCTTTGTCGGGACACGCTGCGGTCGTGGCGGTCAAGCACAAAAATCCGTGCGGTGTCGGCATAGGCGACGACATCGCGACCGCGTACGCACGTGCTGTGCAAGCGGATCCTGTGTCGATCTTTGGGGGGATTATCGCGTGTAATGGCATTGTCGATGCCCATACCGCGACAGCGATGTGCGCACAGTTTTTGGAAGTGATCATTGCATTGGACTTCGATGACGATGCCCGTGCAGTGCTCGCACACAAAAAAAATGTCCGGCTGTTGCGCATGACCTGCGATGCACCATCGGACTTATGGCAACTGCGGCACGTTGCCGGAGGCGTACTCGTACAGTCGGTTGACAACGGGGACGATGATCCAGAGTCGTGGACAGTGCCGACAGATTGTCAGCCCGATGCGCAGACGATGAACACCCTCACGTTTGCTTGGAACGTATGCAAGTTTGTCACATCCAATGCGATCGTCGTAGCCGATGCGACGCATACGCTCGGCATCGGCGCGGGACAAATGAACCGCGTAGGTGCTGCACGCATCGCCCTCGAACAAGCAGGGGCGCGTGCACAAGGGGCAGTGCTCGCTTCAGATGGGTTTTTGCCGATGGACGATACCGTACGTCTTGCAGCCGAATACGGCATCGGTGCGATCATTCAGCCCGGAGGATCGGTGCGGGATGCGGACTCGATTGCGGCAGCAAATGCATTGGGCATCGCGATGGTGCTCACGCACCGCCGGCATTTTACACATTAAGGAGATGGATTATGAACGTTCTCGTCATCGGGCGTGGGGCACGTGAACACGCGCTGTGCTGGAAACTGTGTCAGAGCATGCGGGTGACACACGTGTATTGCGCCCCGGGAAATGCCGGCATCCAAGATGCAGCGACGTGCATTCCCATCGATGAAAATGATGCGGAGGCGATCGTTGCGTTTGCGCAGGCACAGCGCATCGGGCTCGTCGTGATCGGACCGGAGCAACCACTCGTGTCCGGGCTTGCCGATCGACTCGAACAAGCGGGAATTTGTGTGTTTGGTCCGACGGCAGTTGCAGCCCAAATCGAAGGCAGCAAACGCTACGCCAAACAACTCATGCAGCAAGCCGGTGTCCAAACCGCACCGTTTGCCGTGTTTACGAACTACGATGAGGCGATCACCTACGTGCAAGACCAGTCGTTTCCTATCGTGATCAAAGCAGACGGACTTGCATCAGGGAAAGGGGTCGCCATCGTCCAAACGGTGTCCGAAGCACAAGCCGTGCTCGATCAAATGATGCAACACAAACGGTTTGGTGCCTCCGGCGCATGCGTCGTGATCGAACAATGCATTCAGGGCGAAGAAATGAGTTTGCTTTGTTTTGTCGATGGTACGACCGTAGTACCCATGCCACTCGTGCAAGACCACAAGCGGCTGTGCGACGATGACAAAGGACCAAACACCGGCGGAATGGGTGCGTACGGGCCCGTAACGCACCGGGGTGAGGCATTTTTGGAGCGGGCGTGTCGGGAAGTCATCCATCCCATCGTACAGTCGATGGAAAAAGCGGGTATTCACTATCGCGGTGTTTTGTTTGCAGGATTAATGGTCACCGAGCAAGACGACATCTTTGTTTTGGAGTACAATTGCCGGTTTGGGGATCCGGAAACCCAAGTCGTGCTGATGTCTCTGGAATCGGATCTATGTGATGTGTTGCTCGCTACTGCGTCTGGACAACTCGCTTCCAGCCCGGTGCCACAGTGGTCTACCGGGCATGCGGTCACAGTCGTTCTCGCAGCGGAAGGATATCCAGACAACGTCCAAAAAGGTGCACACATTTATGGTGTTTCCGATGTCGAGCACAGCATCGTATTCCACGCAGGGACAAAGCGATTGGACGATGGGGCACTCGTCGTATGTGGTGGAAGGGTGCTTTCCGTGACCGCACGAGCGCACGCACTCGAACACGCGCGGCAGCGCGTATACGCCGATATAGAGCGCATTGCGTACACGGGGAAGCACATGCGTACGGACATCGGGATGCGTGCACTGATCTAAATCCCATTTGTTGGAGAAAAGGGAGGAAACCGCGTGCGCAAATGGACGATTGCGTGGATGCTTCTTTTGTGCTCGATGCTCCTCGTCGCTTCGACACCGCTTGCGACCGATAAGCCAAGTGGTTGGTTAAGCGACGTCCAACACTACGTCGATGACATGATGCACCGCCTTTTTGATGACCGCGCAGCGACATTGCCCATCGTGTCGAACAATGACGTGCATACGGACGCTGTGGCCGCGCACCCGTTTACGGCGGTCGTCTCTGGGACGGAACCGTTGACCGGTGTGCCGACCATGTTTCCGACAGGGAATGTGCGTCCGATCGTTGTTATGATTGAAAACTCGTTCCGTGCACGGCCACAATCGGGGCTGATCGATGCAGACATTGTGTACGAAGCACTGGCAGAAGGAAACATTACCCGCTTTGTGGCGGTTTTTCATAGCACAGCGCCAAGCGTAATTGGACCTGTGCGCAGCATTCGTCCGTATTTTGTCCAACTCGCCCACGGACTCGATGCGTTGCTCGTACACGCAGGATGGAGTCAAGACGCAATGATCGCCATCGAGCGCCTCGGTGTCGATCACCTCGATCAAGTGTACGGCGACCACAAATACTACTGGCGCGATCGTTCACGCCGTGCACCGCACAACTTGTATACGGGCATCGATCGCATACGGGAGGCGTTTTCCGATCGCGCACTTCGTACGGCATGGGACGCACGTGTCCTTGATTTTGCGCTCGACCAAGTGCTGTATCCAGAAGGCATACCGACGCGTGCAGTCGTGATCCCGTATTTGGGAGGATACCGCGCCGGATACACATACGACGAGACGCTTGGCGTGTACGTGCGCACGATGAACGGTGCCGTGCACATTGACAAGACGAGCGATCGTGCGCTCACCGCAAACAACGTGCTGATCGTCGAAGCGCGTCACCGCATCCTCGACAAAGTCGGTCGGCGCGATGTCGATATCCAATCCGGTGGCCGCGCAGTACTTATGCAATCGGGGCGGCGACAAGACGTTTGGTGGAAATGGACGGGTGGGATCATCCGCCCGTACGTTGCCTTAGAAGCACCCGATGCGATCCCGCTTATCCCAGGTACGACGTGGATCCAAATCGTAGAGCAGCTTGATCGGGTGACGTTTCCCGAAGGAGCACCGTAGCCCATAGGAGGAGCATCACGAACGCACCGCACGTCTCCGTCGTCTCCGCCGTCTCCGCACAAGCGAGGGTGCGGGACGACGTGTACGTCTTTTGCGACGAACGCGCATCAGCAATTGCAGCCACGGTCTCATTTGCTGCAACGTCTGCATGAACTTTTGCATTTTTGAGAAAAATCCAACAATGCCTTCGATTCCTCCCATCCGCGCTACAAAATCGCGCATAGGACCGATGTTGGACAGCAAGCTGCTCAACGTGCCGGAGGGCAAAGGGGGCGATGAACCAGGCGCATTGGGGATGGGCGCCGATGGCACGCGCATCGCCGCACCCGGAAGTGCCTGCACCCAGTCGACCGGAATCGTATGCTCGGAATGGATACGGGTCATGGTGGCTCAGCCTCCTGCGCGATAATACGCAGTACGGTATGCGGAGTGCGCGTTCCGTGCATAGACGAATGTCGGGTGCGGATGTGCAAGCGGGCGACGTGCAAGCGGGCGACGTGCAAGCGGGCGACGTGCAAGCGGGATGGTGTTGGTCATTTCTGTAGAAATAGAGAAAAAATTATGCTACAATAATCGGAGTACCCTTTTATAGGCGCGAAACGAATGCGTTTCGTTTTTAGGGCAGTGTTCGGTCGAAACGATGTGTCGGTGTAACGCAGGGAGGGTTTGTGTGCAAGAAAAGGATGAGCGGGAAAAACATATGGTTCAGTGGCTGTATGCCGCTGTACAGAGCCTCCAAACAAAAGAAGAATGCACAGCGTTTTTTGAAGACATATGTACAGAAAATGAAATTAAGGCGATGGCGCATCGCTATGCGATTGCGTATTGGTTGCGTCGTGGAAAAACATACCAATACATCGAACGTGAGATGGGGGCAAGTCCTGCACAAATAGCCCGCGTAAAACGATGTTTACAAGATGGGAAACAAGGAATTGCGCGGACGCTTGATCGTATTGATGCGCAGATGGATCCACAGTAGTTCGTCGGGCGCATCGGTGATGCGTTGTTGGACTGCCACTGGTGCGCATCTCAATGCGTGCAGTGGACAATTGGGTCTAGGACGATGGGATGAAGGAGCGTGAAGCGATGATCCAGCGAACAAAATTGATATACAACCCCAGTTCGGGACGAGAGCAAATGCGGCGCGCGTTGCCCGATATTTTGCAGCGGCTCGAAGATGCCGGGTTTGAAACGTCGGTCATCGCTACGCAAGGACCGGGCGATGCGCGCAAAGCGACCCAAAAGGCGATCGAACGTGATTTTGAATGTGTCATTGTCGCAGGTGGCGATGGGACTGTCAATGAAGTCGTCAATGGGCTCATCCCCGCACCGCACAAACCGATACTCGGCGTGCTTCCTTTGGGGACGACAAACGACATCGCTCGTGCGCTCGGCATGCCCCGCGCCTGGAAACAAGCACTCGATGTGATCGCCCAGCGGCAGGTGTGCCATATGGACATGGGACAAATGAACGATATTGCGTTTGCCAACGTCGTCGGGGGCGGGGCATTGACCGAACTGTCCTATGAAGCACCATCGAAGCTCAAAACGCTCATTGGGCAGCTCGCGTACTACATAAAAGGGATCGAGAAGCTGCCGACACTGCACCCTACCCGTATGATCGTACACACGCCCCGACAGACGATCGATGAGCAATTGATGCTTTTCTTGGTTGCAAATACGAATTCAATCGGTGGATACTCAACATTGTTGCCACAAGCGCGATGGGACGATGGCACGCTGGACGTGCTCTGTTTGCGAAAGTGCAATTTTGCGGAATTTATTCGGCTCGTATCGCTGATCGTTCGGGGAGAACGCATCGACCACGATCCGCTCTGTATTCATCTGCGTACACCGACGCTGACGATCTCATCACCAGATCGGGTATTGCTCAACATTGACGGGGAATTTGGGGGCGAGTTGCCGTGTACGATTGGGATACTGCCCCGCATGTTGCCTGTGTACGTGTGTCCTGATCGCATGCACCTCGTGCACGTGCCAAACCTGCGCAGTGCACGCGCAAAAAAGCGGATTTTGGAAGCAATAGAAGGAGAAAGCAACGATGAACAACAAGAGTGATGCAGCAGCATTTGATGTTGTCATTTCCAGCATACAACAAGAGGCGTACGGTGTCTGCCAACGCGACGGTCGGATCGTGTACGTACGGGATGCATTGCCCGATGAACGCGTGCGCATTCAGATTGAGCGAACAGCAAAAGGCATATCCTACGCCAATGTCGTAGAGCGCATGACGACGAGCGAACAGCGTGCAACACCACCGTGTACGGTATTTGGCGTATGCGGAGGCTGCGTATGGCAACACGCATCGTACACCGCCCAGCTGACGTGGAAACGCGACCATGTCGTTCATGTGCTGCAGCGCATCGGGGGACTTGATCGGGCATCCATCCTGGTACATGAAACGATTGGAATGGACGACCCATGGGCGTACCGCAACACCGTGCAATTGGTCATCGGACGAGATCGCAACAACGAAACGACGATCGGTTTTTATGCTCCTTTTGCCTCCAACATCGTTTCCCCTGATGCATGTCTCATCGTCCACCCACGTATTGCAGCAGCGATGCACGTCATAGAAGCGGTCATAAAAAAGCACAAACCGATCCCGTACGATCGACATACCCATGCGGGATGGGTACGCCACATCATCATCCGCACCAGCACATCGACAGACCAGCTCATGATCATGATCGTCGTGACGAGCAAACCCCCCAAACGCGTGGCGTGGATCGAGGACCTGCACGCGCGCATGTCCGGTGCAGTGACGATCGCGCTCAACGTGCACGACGCGCGATCTACGACACATAGTGGCGCGCATACAGAGATTTTATACGGACAACCGACGTTTGCAGAGCACATCCATGGAATTCAATTTTCGGTATCGCCACGATCGTTTTTGCAAATCAATACAATACAAGCACACGCCTTGATCGATATCGTGCGCACATGCGCTGCACTACAGCCGACGCATACCGTGTGCGATGCATACTGCGGTATCGGCACGTTTGCTTTGGTGCTTGCGCAATGTGTCGCCCGCGTCGATGCGATCGAGTCCATGCCCGAAGCAATCGAAGATGCACGCCGCAATGCGCTACACAACGGTGTGACAAACGTCACATTTATGTGCGGAGACGTCGCTGCGGTGCTATTGCAACTGTATGGCGACACATCCGCTCCAGATGTGCTTATTCTCGATCCCCCACGCAGCGGATGCGCGCCACGCGTACGCGATATCGTCATGCACATCAAGCCACCCCGCATCGTGTACGTATCGTGCGCGCCTGCGACACTCGCCAGGGACGTACGCGTGTTCGCGTCTAGTGGGTACGTCGTCGAGGACGTGTGGCCCGTAGATATGTTTCCACAGACAGAGCATGTGGAGTGTGTGGTATTGATGTCAAGGAAACCATGACGCGTGTGTGAAAAACCTAGTAATAGTGTGAGTAATACTAAACACTGATTAAAAACATCTATGCAGAGCGATTCCCTCTACGAGAAAGCACAGTAATTTTTAACCAATCAGATTCCTGTATTCAATCCGTGTTTAATAAGCCAAAGATGGAAAAACCCAAAGTGTTTATTTCTTATGGGCACCGCGATAAACCGACTTTCAAAAAAAATACTTCGTCGTAAAAAAAGGGCTCTTTTGCGAATATTTATGAGTGGTGATGGGGTTTATAGAGGCGCCCTTAAAAAAGACCGTTCAGACGAAGACTTACCCTTCCAAGTGACGCTCGATTATGGCATTCCGCTCTCAGCGATAATCACGCAGAATGACGATGTATTCTCGGTCAACGACAACCATCTGATTGCTTACTTCAAGCAAGTCGACACCGACCTCATTACGGAAATCGCCAAAAAGAAGCCACACTTTGCCGTGATTCGTGACGGTAACTTTACAAACGACAGTGCGATAGTCAAT
>JAGWXQ010000027.1 GCA_018969805.1 Paenibacillaceae bacterium
TGTACAATGAATACATGAACGATCGGTAAGGGGATTGGATCATTGATGCCAATCCATATTGCGACACATCGATCCTACTGGGCGACATCGCTTTTTGAAAAAGAGCAAAAAGCGGCCCACAGTATCGACGTTGTCATTAAGGGATGGGTATTATTTTAAAGGGGGAGGCGATCATGATGGACGAGGAGCGGATCAAAGACGGTGCGCACGGCGACATGACGCAAAGAGACGACGTGCATCATTTTGGGTATGAGGCGGGGGATGCGCGTCCGCATCGCATCGAAGAACAGGAGCGTGCGTTGCCACAGACGGTGCCACAGTGGTCGGTGCAGCATGCACCACGAAAACGGTTTGGCATTGTGCGCACAGTGATGGCATCGTTTGTGAGTGGGGCACTCGTCGTTGGTGGTCTGATGTGGGCGAGCGATCAGTACGGTTGGTTTACGCAGGGCGACGGGGCGACGCGGACGATCGTGGCGGGTGTCGATACAGTGGCGGTGCGTGGATCGGGTGGTGTGTCCACGCTCGGCAGCGCAAACGACATCGTGCGTCCTGGGACGATTCCGCAGCTGGTCGAGATGGCGTCTCCGGCGGTCGTCAAAATTGAGACGTATGCGAAGAAACAGGCAAGTGGGCGTTCGTTTGGATTTGCGGATGATTTTTTCAAAGACTTTTTTGGCGAATATTTTGATATGCCGGAAGAAACCGCTCCTGAAGGGAAGGGCGGATTGCAACAAGTCGGTTCGGGATCCGGATTTTTCTTCGATGCATCGGGCTACATTTTGACAAACGAACACGTCATTCACGGCGCGGATGAAGTGCGCGTCGTTGTCGATGGAGTGAAAGAGGCGTATACGGCCAAAGTATTGGGCACGGCATATGAAACCGATTTGGCGGTCATTAAAATTGAAGGGAAGACACCGTTTCCCGTGTTGCGTCTTGCGGATTCTGAGCGCATTCGTGTCGGAGATTGGGTCGTCGCCATCGGCAACCCGTACGAGTTTGATCATACGGTGACGGTCGGAGTGCTGTCGGCGAAAGAGCGGACGATTACGATTCCCGATGACGACGGGACGCGGCGGTACCAGACGTTGCTTCAGACGGATGCATCGATCAATCCGGGCAATTCAGGGGGTCCACTGCTCAATTTGCAAGGAGAAGTGATCGGCATCAACACAGCGGTCAATGCCCAAGCGCAGGGCATTGGGTTTGCGATACCGACGAGTACGATTTCGTCGTTGCTCGAATCGCTGAAGGCGAATAAGCCGATACCGCGTCCGTTTATCGGTGTGCGCATGGCAAACGTGCCGGAAAATTATGTGTCCGATTTGGGACTTCCGAATAAGGATGGGGCGTTTATTAACGAAGTCGTATTTGGATCGCCGGCGTATAAGGCGGGTGTACAAGTGTATGATGTCGTGATCGCGATGGACGGTAAGCCGATCAAGACGTCAAATGACTTGCAAAAAGCAGTCGGATTGAAAAAACCAGGCGACAAAATCGTCCTCTCGATCTTCCGAAACAAAGTGAAGACGGAAGTGACGGTCGTCGTAGGCGACATGAACACGCAAAAAAAATAAGCGTTCATCGAACGCGATCCAATGGACAAACTGCGGCGCAGCGTGCGTCGTCTTTTTTTTGACCCGCAACTTGACACGACCACGAAAAACCGATATACTCCGAACTGTACGTGATCGTGCGCATCCCATAGGGCTGTTTGGATGGGTATCGGCGTATTGTGGCACAAGCAGAAGCACCGCTTCTCACCTTTCCGGATGCAGATTCGGATGGTATCGCCTTGGACGAACACGTTTCCTGTGGCACCATACACAAGGTGGATGAAGGCGGACACGTCGTGTCACGCTCGTTTTTGTGTTCTTTATTTTATCGATGGGGGAGGCGGATTCTCACGAACAGAGACCACCAGATCAATGACGACATTCGTGCGCGCGAAGTACGTCTTATTGGTGCAGATGGAGAGCAAGTCGGCATTGTGTCGTTGCGCGAAGCGTTGCAGATGGCGACGGAGGCACAGCTCGATTTGGTCAATATTGCCCCGACGGCAAAGCCGCCCGTATGTCGGATGATGGATTACGGCAAGTTTCGGTACGAACAGCAAAAAAAAGAAAAGGAAAACCGCAAAAACCAGAAGATTGTCGAAGTGAAGGAAGTCCGGTTTAGTGCGCGCATTGACGACCACGATTTTCAGACCAAGTTGCGCAGTGTGATCAAATTTTTGAACGAAGAAGACAAAGTGAAGTGTACGATTAAGTTTCGTGGGCGGGAAATTATGCATGCGATCGTCGGGCAGCGCGTTTTGGAGCGCGTCGCCGCCGATACGGACGACATCGCCATTGTGGAGCGCAAGCCCAAGCTGGAAGGCAGAAGCATGATCATGATTTTGGCACCGAAAGGCTAGGACAACGTACAAGGGGTGATTGCGATGCCGAAGATGAAGACAAAAAGTGCGCTGAAAGGTCGGTTTAAAATTACGGGTACGGGCAAAGTATTGCGCTTTAAGGCGTACAAACGCCATTTGCTAACAGGAAAGACGTCGCGGCAGAAGAGAGACTTGTCTACGCAGACGGTCGTCCATTCTGGCGATGTCAAGCGGTTAAAACAATTGTTGCGTCCACTTCGGTAGCTGCAATGCACGTGTACGTATATTAGGAGGGGACTCGAATGGTGCGTGTAAAAGGGGGCTTTGTGACCCGTCGCCGCCGCAAAGCAGTGTTGCGTTTGGCACGGGGGTATTTTGGAGCGAAACATCGGTTGTACAAAAAAGCAAACGAACAAGTGATGAAGTCGCTTATGTATGCGTATCGCGACCGTCGTCAAAACAAACGCAACTTCCGCAAACTGTGGATCGTCCGCATCAATGCAGCGGCACGGAGAAATGGGTTATCGTACAGCAAGCTGATGCACGGGTTGAAGTGCGCGGGCATTGACATCAACCGCAAAATGCTTGCGGATTTGGCGGTGCATGACAACGATGCATTTGCACAGCTGGCATTGCAGGCAAAACAAGCGCACGTAGGCTAATTGCGCTTCATTCCAATGTGGAATAAGGGGCGCAGCATGAGCAAACCAAAGGGGGGCGCAGCATGAGCAAACCAAAGGCAGCTTCGTCGTCGCTCGATGCACCCGCGTTGCGCCAGCAATGGCTGCAACCCGATGTTCTTTCTGGATCGGAAATTTTGTTGCGTTCGTTGTTGCTTGAAGGGGTAGATTGTGTATTCGGCTATCCGGGTGGAGCGGTGCTCTATATTTACGATGCGATGCACAACAATCCTGATTTTCGGCACTTGCTGACACGGCATGAGCAAGGTGCGATTCATGCGGCCGATGGATACGCCCGTGCGACGGGCAAAGTCGGTGTGTGCATCGCGACATCTGGTCCTGGGGCGACCAATCTCGTCACAGGCATAGCTACCGCGTTTATGGATTCCGTTCCCCTCGTCGTGATTACAGGAAACGTCCCTACGACGATGATTGGCACCGATGCGTTTCAAGAGGCAGACATTACGGGGATTACGATGCCGATCACCAAGCACAACGTCCTCGTGCGCGACGTGCGCGACCTTGCACGAACGATTCGAGAAGCGTTTCATATTGCAAATACGGGGCGCAAAGGTCCTGTGCTCATCGACATTCCAAAAGACGTGTCGGCAGCTGCGACGACGTTTCATTATCCAGAGCACATTTCGATTCGTGGGTATGCCCCTACGACACTGCCGAACAAAAACCAAATTCATAAGCTCGTCCAAGCGATTGGAGAAGCGGAGAAGCCGGTTATTTTGGCGGGTGGTGGTGTCGTATATGCAGGCGCGCACGAGCAGCTGCTCGAGTTTGTCGAAAAAGCGCACATTCCCGTCACGACGACGTTGCTCGGACTGGGTGGATTTCCGAGTGCGCATCCGTTGTGGATGGGCATGCCGGGGATGCACGGTACGTGGACGGCGAATATGGCACTCCAAAATTGTGATTTGCTTATTGGGATTGGGGCACGGTTTGACGATCGCGTCACGATGAAGTTATCCAAGTTTGCACCGAAAGCGAAAATTGCCCATATCGATGTCGATCCAGCAGAAATCGGGAAAAACGTCCCAACAGCAATTCCATGTGTCGGCGACGTCTTGCACGTGCTCAAAGCGTTGAACAAAAAAGTGAAGCGTGCGCCGTCGCACGCGTGGGTCGAGACGATTGCGCAGTGGAAAAAAGAGCAGCCGTTGCGGTACGAAGATTCAGAGACGGAGCTTAAGCCCCAATGGGTGTTGCAGCATATGATGGAGACGACAAACGGCGATGCGTTTGTGACGACCGATGTGGGGCAGCATCAGATGTGGGCCGCGCAATATTATTTGTTCAACAAGCCACGGCGGTGGATTTCCTCGGGTGGGCTTGGGACGATGGGGTTTGGGTTTCCTTCGGCGATCGGGGTGCAAATCGCACATCCGAACGACATCGTGATTTCGATCAATGGGGATGGCGGCATGCAAATGTGCGCGCAGGAATTGGCTATTTGTGCGATTCACAAAATCCCGGTCAAAATTGCGGTGATCAACAACCGGGTGCTCGGGATGGTGCGTCAGTGGCAAGAGATTATTTATGCGGAGCGGTATAGCCACATTGATTTGGAGGGCAGTCCAGACTTTGTGCTGTTGGCAGAAGCGTATGGGGTACCGGGATTTCGTGCGACAAACAAAGCAGAAGCACGCGTCGCGTGGGCGAAGGCGCTCGCGACACCAGGCCCGGCACTCGTCGATTTTGTCGTTCCCAGGGATGAAAACGTATATCCTATGGTTCAGGCGGGCTCGGCGATCGATGAAATGATCATGGGGGATGAGCGATGATGCATCGACGTCAAACGATCAGCGTGCTCGTCAACGACATGCCCGGAGTGCTCCAACGTGTCGCGGGCTTGTTTGGCCGCCGTGGGTTCAACATCGAGAGCATTACGGTCGGTGCATCGGAAGAACCGGGTTTGTCGCGCATGGTCATCGTCACGGTCGGCGATCAAGCGATGGTCGAGCAAATCCAAAAGCAACTGTACAAGCTCATTGATGTCATTAAAGTCGTGGAGCTCGTGCAAGAGACGACCGTGTCGCGCGAGCTGGCACTCATTCAAGTGCGCGTCGATGCGGCACAGCGCAGTGAACTATTGGCAGCGGTCGATGTGTTTCGCGCTGCGATTGTCGATGTCGCGCCGTCGTCGATGATGATTCAAGTCGTCGGAGAGCCGTCGAAAATCGATGCACTCATTCGGTTGTTGTCTCCGTATGGCATTGTGCAGCAAGCGCGTACGGGTGTCACGGCGATGATGCGTGGGATGGCGAAGACCTA
The DNA here is from genome assembly GCA_018969805.1 of Paenibacillaceae bacterium. GTDB lineage: Bacteria > Bacillota > Bacilli > Paenibacillales > YIM-B00363 > REEB470. The sequence continues at coordinate 5,344 of JAGWXQ010000027.1, forward strand.
AGTTACACGAGGGGGAGGCAACACGATGCGCGTATACTACGATCAAGATGCGGACGTTCATGTGCTGCAAGGGCAGACGATCGCAGTGATTGGATACGGTTCACAAGGGCATGCACAAGCACAAAATTTGCGGGACAGTGGGTTGCATGTGGTCATTGGATTGCGGCGCGGGGCGTCGTGGGACAAAGCAGTGGCGGATGGGTTTGACGTATGTTCGGTCGCAGAAGCCGTGCGCAAAGCACAGTACGTCCAGATTTTGATGCCTGACGAGACACAAGCGCGTACGTACGAAGCAGAAATCGCACCAAACATTCGTCCAGGGGCGACGCTGTCCTTTTCCCACGGGTTCAACATTCATTACGGACAAATCACACCGCCACAGTCGGTCGATGTACTTCTCGTCGCGCCAAAATCCCCGGGGCACCTCGTGCGTCGCGTATATACGGAAGGGTTTGGTGTGCCGGGATTGATTGCGATCGCTCACGATGCAACGGGACAAGCGTTTGCCAAAGGGATGGCGTATGCGCGGGGCATCGGGTGTACGAGGGCGGGTGTCATTCAGACGACGTTTAAGGAAGAGACGGAGACGGACTTATTTGGCGAACAAGCTGTGCTGTGTGGGGGTGTCTCGCACCTGATCAAGGCAGGATACGAGACGCTTGTCGAAGCAGGGTACGCACCAGAGATGGCGTATTTCGAATGTTTGCATGAACTCAAGCTGATCGTCGATTTGATTTATGAAGGTGGCCTCGGGGCAATGCGCGAGAGCATATCCAATACGGCAGAGTATGGGGACTATGTCAGTGGACCGCGCGTCATTACGGAAGACACGAAAAAAGCGATGAAGGCGATTTTGACCGACATTCAGTCAGGGCGCTTTGCGCGCGAGTTTATATTGGAAAATGCAGCAAACAAAGCGGCGATGACTGCGATGCGGCGCAATGAGGCAGCGCACGACATTGAGCGCGTCGGTGCGCAGCTGCGCGGGATGATGGCATGGATGAATCAACAGAAGTCGTAAACGCATACGCGTACGCATCTCTTTATGGGGATGCGTACATGCAGTTATGGAGGGTATTTCATGCGAAACATCGCTATTTTTGATACGACGCTGCGCGATGGGGAGCAGTCTCCCGGCGTAAACCTAAACACCCGCGAAAAAGTCGATATCGCGTTGCAATTGGAGCGGCTGCGCGTCGATCGCATTGAAGCGGGGTTTCCGATCGCCTCACCAGGCGATTTGGCGAGTGTGCAAGCGGTTGCCCAAGCAGTGCGTGGGCCGACGATTGTCGGTTTGGCGCGGGCGCGTACAGGGGATATCGATGCGGTATATGAGGCATTGCGTGGGGCATCGGATGCGTGCATCCATGTGTTTTTGGCGACATCGCCGATTCATCGGCAGCACAAGCTGCGCATGACGAAGGAGCACGTGTTGGAGACGGCACACGCCGCCATTACGTATGCAAAAAAATATTTTTCGAAAATAGAATTTTCACCTGAAGATGCTGGGCGGACGGAAATCGATTATTTGTGTGCCGTCGTTGCAATGGCGGTACAGGCGGGCGCGACGGTGGTCAACATCCCGGACACGGTCGGGTACTTAATGCCAGAAGAGTACGGGCGCATTTTTCGGGTGCTGCGCGAAAACGTGCCGGGCATCGAGCGGGTGCAGCTGAGTGCGCATTGCCACGATGATTTGGGCTTGGCGACGGCAAATGCACTTGCAGCCATCGCCAACGGCGCGGACCAAATCGAAGGAACGATCAACGGCATCGGCGAACGAGCGGGAAATACGGCGATTGAAGAAGTCGCTTTGGCACTGCATACGCGCGCAGCGTTGTATGGGGCAGAGACATCGTTGGCACTGCATGAAATTTATCCGACGAGCCGCCTCGTCAGCAAGCTTACGGGCATGATCGTACCGGGCAATAAAGCGCTCGTCGGTGCCAATGCGTTTGCCCATGAATCGGGCATCCACCAGGATGGAATGCTCAAAGACAAGTCAACGTACGAAATTATTCGACCGGAGACGATTGGTTTGCGTGAGAGCCAGCTCGTACTGGGGAAACATTCCGGGCGGCACGCATTTCGCGAGAAGTTGCTCGATTTGGGCATTGTGCTGTCCGACGAGGCTTTAGATGATGCGTTTGCGTCGTTTAAGCGCGTTGCAGATCAGAAGAAGACCGTTACGGATGAAGATGTGCGCACGATCATTGGCTTTGCTTCCGTATCGCCAGCGACAAAGTTTCGCTTGGATGCGCTTACGATTCGCGCAGACGAACACGGAGCTGCTGTCGAAGTGCGGATGGGCGTCGGTGATACAGTGGTGCGTGCATCGCACAATTCGGGCAACGGCATCATTGATTCGATGCTCAAAGCGATCGAGATCATTGCGGATGAGCACGATTTGGTATTGGAAGACTACACCGTCAAATCGGTGTCACACGACAAAGATGCACTCGGTGAGTGCCACGTGCAGGTACGTTCTGGTGGCGATGTCGTCACAGGGCGAGGGTACTCGACCGACGTCATTACAGCGAGTGCACTGGCGTACATCGATGCCATTCATCGGGTTATTGAGCGAAGACAGAGCGGATCGCACAAGCGCGACCGCATGTCGCTGTTGTAGGGATGCGCATAGGGGGGACATCGTGTGAATCACATCGTCTTACTGCCAGGAGATGGAATCGGGCCAGAAGTCGTAGAACAAGCTGTATTCGTGATGCAGCAGTGTGGACAACAGTTTGGCATGACGTTCGCATTCGAAGAAGCATTGTTTGGTGGGTGTGCGATCGACGCTGCGGGGGAGCCATTGCCCAAAGAAACGTTGGAGTTATGTCAGAAGGCAGATGCGGTGCTGCTCGGAGCGGTTGGGGGACCAAAGTGGGATGTCGGTCCGAAGGAACGTCGTCCAGAGACGGGATTGCTCGCTTTGCGCAAACATTTGGGACTGTATGCCAACTTGCGGCCCGCAATCGCGTATGATTGTTTGGCAAATGCGTCGTCGATACGCCCAGAAGTATTGCGCGGTACGGACTTGCTCGTCGTACGAGAGCTGACCGGAGGCATTTATTTTGGAGATAAAGAGCGCCGCACCGACGACTGCGGACGGACGACCGCAATCGATACGTGTGTGTATGCGGAAGACGAAATTGAGCGCATTGCGCATCAGGCGTTTTTGATCGCCAGAGGACGCCGCAAACACGTCACGTCCGTCGATAAAGCAAACGTACTGGAAACATCGCGGTTGTGGCGCGAAGTCGTCACGCGCGTATCTTTGTCGTATCGCGATGTGACGCTTGAGCACATGCTTGTAGACAATTGTGCGATGCAGTTGTTGCGCCGACCGACGCATTTCGATGTCGTCTTAACGGAAAATATGTTTGGCGACATCCTCTCCGATGAAGCGGCGATGCTGACAGGATCGATCGGTTTGCTCGCTTCTGCGTCGCTTGGCGACGGTGCATTTGGGCTATACGAACCGGTGCACGGATCTGCTCCAGACATCGCAGGGCAAGGAATCGCCAATCCCATCGCGACGATTTTGTCCGTAGCGATGATGTTTCGCCTCACATTTCGTCGCGACGACGCTGCAGATGCGATCGAGCGTGCGGTACAAGACGTGTTGCGTTCTGGGGCACGGACCGCTGACTTGGGTGTCGATCGATCTCAGGCGTTGTCTACAGCAGACATGACGACACGCATTATCGCGGCATTGCGCAATTAGGCACACCCCTGCATCGATACAAGCCCCCTGCACGAATGCAGGGGGCTCTGTTTATCGCAGCTGAGCAAAAAAAGATTCGCCGTTAAAACCATACGGACCAGTCGCATCTTTTCTTTGTAATGCTTGCTCAAACTCATACACAAACGCATCAAACGTGTACGACGGATGCACGTATTTGCGCACCAACAATGCGACTGCATCTTCACTGTCGTATACCCCTTGATCGAGCGCAAGCAGTTCGCGGTACACCGGTACCGCATTGCGTCCGTATTTCGCTTCGATGCGTGTGCGGATGTATTGGACAAACAAGTACGACTTCGCATAACTCAGACTGTCGTTTCGCCAATCGGTTACGTTGCGCGTATACCGTTCGGGGTGGTTGTTGAAGGCAGTTATGTTTTCTTGCAGTCCAGGGATGCCGATGGACGTGAAGTACACATGCGAGGCCGCCTCAGACAGTCCTTCATTGAGCCACAAATCCGACCAACGGCGGTTGGCGATATGCTGCAGTTCGTGTACGAGCACGCGCTGAAAAAACGTGTTTTGGGCGACGACGACGCTGTCATCGAGATAGATCGTTTCTCCAAAATTGGGTGCGTTTCCGTTTCGGTACGCATCCAATTGTTGATCGGCATACGAGACGTAGCCCAGCTGCCCTTGAGGCAAAAACGTCGCATATACGTCTACAGTACCGTTGCCATCGACATCTGGAAGTGTGCCAAATTGATCGCGAATGATCGGCAAAACAACCTGATCGTACGTCTGCATTTGTGCGGAGAGACGTTGTTCATAATCGAGCAGACGCGCGTCGATCCACTGTTCGGTCGTCGCAGTGCGCGCGATTAGCTTCGCTTGCGTCAGCGTAGGCATGATCCGACAACCAAAACGCCTGCAAACTGAAGAATACACAAGCACAGGTTTTAGATCGAGCGTGTTGGGAAACACTGCGGTGAGCGTGCGCTCGTTTGTGACGGTCGTCCTCTGCGCACCAGTGATCGCGATGCGCGCGATGTCGATGTCTGACAGCGTATAACCGGGTTTTGGTGCAAACGTCAACGTCGCCGTATGCGCCACCAGCGGCCAATACTCGATGCCGATCCGTGCAGCGTTTTGTGACCAGGACACAAACGCAGTCCACTTGCTTGCTTCAATGACCGTCGGAGTCAACGCCCCTGTACTGGAGACGATCGGGATCGTCGTGCGCGCAAAGACGTGAACGGGCACGCAGTACATACACAAGATCAATACACGCAGCATGATCGGCATCGTTCGCGCCACGAGGCATTCCTCCCTACAATGCAGTAGGAGCTATCCGAAAAAGTGAAAATGACAGCGCAATCACACGAAAAAAAACACAGCCAGTGAAGTACGCATAGAAACAATACACGTGTACTTAATCATCGTAACATACGTTGCGTATGA
>JAGWXQ010000028.1 GCA_018969805.1 Paenibacillaceae bacterium
GCTACTGGACACACAAGTATCAATGTACCATTAAATAAGCAAATTGATATTGATTTTTTAGTTTGGAAGGGTCTTTGGAAATTTGAACGCATTGGCAGCACATCTGTGGTTGCTACACCGTAAAAACCCTTCGTAAAAGCCCCCATATGGTCACCACAATGACCCACAAAAACGATTTCCACATTATTCCAGGAGGTTTCCCGTATTTTCGGCAACCTCCTTTTTTTGTTTCTTTATTGTACGCTCGCGCATCCCTTGACGCTCCATTTCATTTTGTGCACAACCGAACATTGCACGAAGCCACGATTAGTCTCGATTACTCTTTACAATACGCAGCAGTGCATTGTATCGCTTTTCTGCTTCATCCCATGCAAAAATGGCTTTGTCGATGTCTTCGTCGGTGTACACGAGATGAAACCGATGTTGCGCCCCCACCCACTCCATATACGCAACGTGCAGCAGCCTTCGTACGTCCGTTTCCTGCATGGCATCGCCTGTTGTGTGCGAAACGTCTTGCATCACTCTTCACCCTTTCGTTCGATCCGATTTTCCGAATGTCCCGTGTTGCTGCTCGTCTTTTTCCATTGGTGCTGCAAAGCTGTGCATACGCATCCCTTATTGAAAACATCGTTCCAGATGGATGCCTTTTGCTTGCTCGCAAAGAGCGTTTTTGTGAAACGGATATGTGTACCAAAATATGGATCGGTACCCGTTTTGTTGTTCGACGTGTGTCTTGTGCGCTGCTTGCACCTACGGTCTTATCGGCATCCTTCGTCCAAAATTACATACCCGCGCACGCGCTGTGCATGATCCCATGCACCCGATCCGCTTGTTGTACCCTATGTACCACACACAAAAAAAAACACGCGGTGCGTGTCTTATTTGTGCCGTTCTTTTACCTTCGCTCTCCCCACGCACGCCTTCCTTCCATCGCGCGCATGAGTGTCGCTTCATCGGCGTATTCCAAATCTCCCCCGACAGGCAGTCCATGGGCGATGCGCGACACCGTCACCGAAAACGGGTGCAGCATGCGCGCCAAATACGATGCCGTCGCTTCCCCTTCTACGTTTGGATTCGTCGCCAAAATAACTTCTTGTATCGTGTCTTCTGCGACGCGACGCAGCAGTTGGGGGATGTGCAATTGGTCTGGCCCGATCCCTTCAATTGGCGATATGACCCCGTGCAATACGTGATACAGCCCATTGTACTCCCGTGTCCGTTCCATGGCGAGTACATCTTTCGGTTCTTGTACGACGCAAATGACGGACTGATCGCGCTTCCCGTCGGTACAGATGATGCATCGCTCTTTATCGGTCACGTGACCGCATTGCGTACACGGGCGCACGTCTCTTTTGACGTGCACGAGTGCTTTGGCAAAATCGTGCACGTCTTCTTGCTTCATGCGCAATACAAAAAATGCCAGGCGCATCGCCGTCTTCGGTCCTATACCCGGCAAGCGAGAAAACGACTGGATGAGGCGTGCAAGGGGCTCAGGAACGTGCACACGATCGACTCCTAACGTAGTGAATCAAAACAACCCTGAGGGGATCATTCCTCCGGCGACATCTTGGATTTCTTTTTCCATACGTTCCTGAATGCGTCCGAGTGCTGCGTTGACCGCTGCACATACGTGCGCCTCCAATTGTTGTGGATTGTCTCGCAGCGACTCATCGATACGCAGGCTGCACATGCGCCTCTCACCCGTAAACACCACGCTCACCGCACCGTCTGCGGATGCTCCCTCAAACTTCTGTAGGTGGATTTCCTCGCGCTTTTTTGTCATTGTGTCCTTCATCTGTTGCGCCTGACGGAGCACCTGTTCCATTGAAAACATGCTTCTCCCACCTTTACTTGTCGTTTTCAGAAACGATCACGTTGTCCGCTCCAAACCGTTCGCGCGCGTGTTGTACCCATTTTTGCTCGGTCGAAGGTGGCGCTGTCTGCAGCGGTTTCTGGCGCGCCTGCCAATCCGCAACCATACACGTTTGCACGCGCATCGCTTCTTGAAACGTTTGCGCCAAAACGGATTCGATGAGCATCTTGTGGTCTGGGCGGTCAGTCGTCTCTCGGTGGATCGCACTGCGAAAGCCGATCAACACCGTCCCGTCGTCGTATGCAAGTGGCTCCCCATCTTTGAGCCACGCATGGACGACGACTTTTTTCTCCCGCACCCGCTGCAATACGACTGCCCATTGTTCGCGAATGGCTTCCATACGGGGGTGCTCCGCTGATTCTGGTGCGATATTTATTTGCGTCGCTTCCATCCGTTCGTCTTTGCGGGACTTGTCCTCTGGTGTGCGGGTTGCCGCATGCGCCAACCGCTGTTCAAGCTGTGCGCACCGTTCGTTGAGCTGTGCTGCCACTTCCCGCCATCCTATGTCATTTTGTGCATCCCGCTCGCGCAAATGGCATAGAGACAGCAGTGCGACTTCAAGCACCGTCTTTGGCATCGTCGCATACCGCAAATCAGCGAGTGCCCGTTGCATCGCATCGATTACGGCAAACAGCTGCCGATCTGTCCACTGCTGTGCTTGCTGCACACACTGCGCGCGCTCGTCCGCAAGCCATCCATCCAGCGCGCTTTCCCCGAGCAACTTCGCATGCAACAAGCAACGCGCGTGCTCAAGTACACTTTCTGCGCACGCATCGAGGCGCTTTCCTTCTGCCAGCCACTCGGTGCACGCCCGCAACACAAATGCAATATCCCCGCGCACACATGCCGCAAACAGTGCCGTCATGCGCTCAAACGGAACGCCCCCGATCATCGCGACGACGCTCTCCTCGCGAATTGCTCCGGGCGCATACGCATGCACCTGATCCAGAATGCTGAGCGCATCGCGCATTCCCCCTTCAGACATGCGTGCGATGCGGGCAAGCGCGGCATCGTCAATATCGATCGCCTCCGCGTCGCAAATCGCCCGCAAACGCGATCGCTGTTCTTCTAGAGTAATGCGCCGAAAATCAAACCTTTGACACCGCGAATGAATCGTCGCCGGTACGCGTTGGGGCTCCGTCGTAGCGAGCACAAAGACGACATGTGGTGGAGGCTCTTCCAATGTTTTGAGCAACGCATTGAATGCCTCCGTCGTCAACATATGCACTTCGTCGATAATGTACACTTTTGTCCGCGCCTCGGATGGAGCGTACCGGATTTTGTCTCGCATATCCCGTATTTCATCGATGCCACGGTGTGAGGCCGCATCGAGCTCGATAACGTCCATGCACGTCCCCAAACCAATCGACACACACGTGGCACACTGATTGCACGGTTCTATAGAAGAAGTGTCCGTGCAGTTGAGCGCTTTGGCAAGCAGCTTCGCGACACTCGTCTTTCCGGTGCCCCGCGGTCCGCTGAGCAACATCGCATGCGCTACACGACCGGCTGCCAAGGCGTTGCGCAGTGTGCGTACGATGTGGTCTTGCCCGATGACATCGGCAAACACGTGTGGCCGCCACACTCGGTACAACGCTTTCCGGGTCATGTCCACCGCCCTCCTGCTGCCCACTTAGTGCGCATACGGCATCGATACGACAAACATTGTGCCGTACCCTTTCGAGCTCACGCGAATGTGTCCACCCATATCATGAACAATGCGCTGACACACCGCAAGTCCAAGCCCCGTCCCATCTTCTTTCGTTGTGAAAAACGGATCGAAAATTTTATCAATCAGAAACGGGGGGATTCCTGTACCCGTATCCGCAATTGCGATCAATACGCGCTGTTGCTCACGTTCTACACGCTCAATGACCGAAAGAACGCCGCCTTGGGACGTCATTGATTCAATGCCATTGCGACACAAGTTCATAAACACTTGCTTTAGCTGTTCGCGATCCGCAAACACTTCCGGCTTGTTGATTGCCGCTTGGTACGACACACGCACCCCGTGCAATACTGCTTGGTTGTTGATGAGGGGCAAAATATCCAGCAACACGTGCGCAACATCGATTCGCTCAATCGTCGTCTTTTTCGCTTTGCTTAAATACAAAAATTCGTTGACCAGTTTGTTGATGCGCTCGATTTCGGTCAAAACAAACTCTGCGTATTGTTTTTCACGGTTGTATCCTTGCGCAACCATAGACTGATGCAACAACTGCATAAAGCCTTTAATCGCCGTAAGCGGATTGCGAATTTCGTGAGCCGTACCCGCTGCAATTTGTCCGATCATTGCAAAACGGTCGTTACGTTGCACATAATCGGATACGGAGCGCATGTTTGTCACATCTTTAAAAATAACGTACGCTCCGATCGTTTGCCCTTCTTCGTCGCGCAGCATATGCGCATCCATAATCAGCTCATGCCTACCGATCGCACCCGTCCAACTGCACGCCTGCCCGACGACACCAACACCCCACAAGATGTTTCGATGAATGAGGCGATGCTCCTCAGGCAACGCCCCGAACGCCGTGTCTACGTCGATCCCGATGATGCGTTCGCGCTCAAACCCAAATAAGCGGCACGCTACGTCGCTTACTTCGACGATACGAAACCGCGCATCAATCAAAAATACTGCCCAATTGCCATCATGAATAAGGTGATCCACAAACCGCTGCATGATGCGATGGTGCGTGATCAAACTCGCATCGCGCACCCAAATGACGCGCCCATCATCGCCACGCGGCTCAATAAAACACACCCTATTTTGTATTTTTCCGGTGCATTCTACAAAATGCACGATCGTATGTCCATCTATGCCCTTCGAAAACGCCCGCCATCCGTCCGGAACATCGACAAATCGGTCGATATGCGCGCCTACCCATGCCCCATCCGCATAATGAAGGATCCGAACGAGCTCGGGCTCTGCGAACACCACGATGCCTTGGTCGTCGAGCACAAGCTTCCACCCGTGTTGCGCCACTCGCATCATGCCCTTTCTCGATCAAAACACATACAAATGGGTCAAGAGGCCCGCACATGAAAGGGTCTTCTTACGGCTGCTTCCTTCCAGACCTGACCGGGTTCGAAGAATTTCATTGCAGTCTCTTGACCACAAAATACATCATACACCATCGTAGCCCACCGTGCAAGTGCCTCGCCACTACATGCCGTATTTTTTTTTGAACTTATCGACGCGTCCTCCCGCATCGACAAATTTTTGCTTTCCGGTAAAAAACGGATGGCACACCGAACAAATTTCTACGCGGACATTTTGCTTTACCGATCCTGTCTCAAACGTATTCCCGCAAACACACGTCACTGTCGTAATGTGGTATGCTGGGTGAATTGCTGCCTTCATAGACGATTTCACTCCTTCGTGCCCTGGCACAGCCCACGTCATCTGTATTGCCAGAGTAATGTGACGCATCTGTTAGTATACCATGAGCACAGCACAATGCCAATCTTGCCCCTATGGACAAGCGGCATCTTCCTCCTTATACGAAACCCCTATTGAACACATCGTTCCAGAAGGCTGCATGCACCGGGAAAGAAAGTGGCGGTTTTGTGAAACGGATCGATGGATTGCCATACGGATGCGTATCGGTCGGCATTGTTGCAAAACCGAAACACCGCCCATAATCGCGGGCGGTGTACGCTAAGTTTCCATCTGCTTCGCCAAAAAACCGGCTGCCGTTTCCACCATTTTCCCTTCCAAAACACCCATTTTGGCGTGTTCTTTCTTACTCAGCAACACGACTGCCCCAATCGGATCTCCCGCCGCCACGATTGGCGCACACACAAACGCTTCATACCGTTCGGTCATATCTTTGCACAGTTCGTAATCCCCTGCGACCGTTTCTGATCGCGTGCGGCGGTGTTCCATTGCCCGCTCAATAAGCGGTCCAATTTGTTTGTCTTGATAATCTTTTTTATTTGCCCCACCGACTGCGATAATTTTTTCTCGATCCGCGATGCACGCGGTATGTCCGGTATTTTCCGCAAGCGATTCCGCATATTCTTTCGCGATGCCACCGAGCTCACCGATTGGGGAATATTTCTTCAAAATGACTTCACCATCGCGTTCGACGTAAATTTCCAACGGGTCCCCTTCGCGAATGCGCAGCGTACGCCGAATTTCTTTTGGGATGACCACGCGCCCTAAATCGTCGATTCTGCGGACAATGCCTGTTGCCTTCATCGCGATGCGCCTCCTTTTGCAGTGCAATCGCGCTTAGTATTCGTTGGCATCGTCTTCCTTATTCATCGGATCAAAGAGCGCGGTGTCGTATCGACGACTCCTTCACGGACAAACGCATGCAGCACCGTTTCTACGCGCTTGAGCACGTCGTGCACGGGCGCTTTGTTTCCGATCATTTGTACGACCGCGGTCGTCTGTGGCACGATGCGCAGCGGAAACGCCGCGTTGCTATACGATGTGCATATGCGCGCAAGCTTATCCGGCACGATGTGCGCACTCCAGTCCCGATCCCAAGCAAACTGCATCGTATGTCCGCTGTACGAAATCGTGTGCATGCCGAGTTGGGATGCCCACACGCGCACGCGCGCAACACGAATGAGCGTCTCGACAGGCAACGGTACGTCCCCAAACCGATCGATCAGTTCCTCGACAATCTCATCCAGACGCTCTGCGCGCGTGCATTGCGCGAGCATATGGTACACTTCTAATTTTTGGCCACTGTCCTCGATGTACGTGCTCGGTACGTACGCCTCGATCGGTACGTCGATTTTCGTCGTGACCGCACGCATCGGATGTTGTTGTTCTTCTTTGTGTACGTCTCTTTTTCTTTTTTCCATTTCATCGGCAAGCATTTGGGTGTACAAATGAAAGCCGACTGAGGCGATAAATCCATGCTGCTGGCCACCGAGCAAATCCCCCGCCCCGCGAATTGCCAAATCGCGCATCGCGATCTGAAACCCCGATCCGAGTTCGGTCAGTTCCCGTATCGCTTGTAATCGTTTTTCTGCTGCTTCTTTCAGCACGCGGTCGCGCTGAAACGTAAAGTAGGCGTACGCGATGCGATTCGAGCGACCGACACGCCCACGCAGTTGATACAATTGCGATAACCCCATTTTGTCTGCATCGTAGACAATCAGCGTATTGACATTTGGGATATCGACACCGGTCTCAATAATCGATGTACTGACAAGAACATCGTACGAACCAGAAAGAAAATCAAATATCGTCCGCTCCAACACATCTTCCTTCATCTGACCGTGGGCGACGACGACGCGCGCATCCGGTACTTCCTCCCGAATCGATTGGGCGACACGCTCAATGCCCTCGATGCGATTGTGGACGACGTATACTTGCCCTTCGCGCGCCAGCTCCCGCTCGATCGCATCCCGGACGAGCGCCATGCGCAACTCCATCACATACGTTTGCACAGGATGGCGATTTTCCGGTGGTGTCTCAATGACCGACACGTCCCGCACCCCGATCATTGCCATGTGCAACGTCCGTGGAATCGGCGTCGCCGTCAACGTCAGTACATCGACGTTGTTGCGGAATTTTTTAATTTTTTCTTTATGGGCGACCCCGAACCGTTGTTCTTCATCGACGATCAAAAGCCCAATATCGCGAAATACGATGTCGGAAGAAAGCAAGCGGTGTGTGCCGATGCATATATCGATGGTGCCGTCTTTAAGCCCCGCCCGTGTGGCATCGATGTCTTTTTTCGTGCGAAAACGGCTTAATACCGCAATACGGCACGGCATGCCAAAAAAACGCTGTTGAAACGTCTCGTAATGTTGGTGTGCCAATATCGTCGTTGGCACGAGTACGGCGACTTGCTTTCCTTCCAAAACTGCTTTACACGCCGCGCGAATTGCGACTTCCGTTTTTCCATAACCGACATCGCCACACAAGAGCCGATCCATCGGACGTGCCTGCTCCATATCCCGCTTAATTTCTGCGATAGCGCGGAGCTGGTCTGGTGTTTCCGGATAGGGGAACACCGTTTCAAATTGTTGCTGGTACGGTGTATCTGGCGCAAACGCGTGCCCTGGTATCGCTGCGCGCGCGGCATACAGTTTGATCAATTCATCGGCAATATCGTTGACCGCACGCTGCGCTTTCGCACGGGCGCGTCCCCATTCGGTACCACCCAGCTTGCTCATTTTTGGGGGAGTACCTTCGTCGGCACCAATGTATTTTTGGATCAATTCGATGTGCTCGATCGGGATCGCAAGTTTATCGCCAAGCGCATACTCGATATTTACATAGTCGCGATGGACGTCGTCGATGACGATCGTCCCAATACCGGTAAACCGACCGATGCCGTGGTGCACATGGACGACATAATCTCCAACACGCAACTCTGTATCACTTTTGATCCGCTGCACAGCATCGTCTTGCGCACGGACTGCCGGACGGGTGCGCCGCGCGCGCGCATCGAGCAATTCTTTGTCCGTAATGACGACGAGCTGTGCACCGGGCAAATCAAACCCATGGTGCATGGTCGCTTCCACGCAACGAATGATCGGGTCGCCCCCTTCGCGAATGAGTGCCTCCATTTTTTTCAGGCGTTCGCGCTGGGGGGCAACGAGCATCACGGTCGTTTTTTGGCGCTGCCAGCGCGCAACTTCTGCACGCAGCACAGGCATTTGTCCAGCCATCATCGGCATCGTGCGGCTGTGTACCGTAAACTGCGATCCATCGTTGCTCTGTCGCCCAAACAGCGTCAGCTGCACACGCGGTGTTCTTTGCGCAGACCAATCCGCCCACGTCATGCACAGCGGCCATTCTGCAATCGTTTGCGGTATCGGTGCGTCGTACGCTGCCCAAAGGGCAATATCGCGATCATCGAGCTGCGCTTGTTCGTGTAATTTTGTCGGTTCATCAAACACCCAGATCGCATCATCTGCGGTGTACTGAGCGATCGTAGCGCATTCCGGAACTACGCTTGCAACAAACTTCATGCGGCCCGCAAACGGCACACCTGTGCGCAATTTTTCAATGTCCGCACGCAATGCATCCTCTTTGCGTATGCGTTCATGTCGATGGGGCATGCGCAGCAGGTGCGCCTGCAGCGTTTCTGTTGCCCGATCGGCCGCTTGCTCCCACTGGTCTATCGATCCAAACAATTCTGCACATGGGAATATGGTGACCTCGTCCACGGATGCAATCGATCGCTGCGCGTGCACATCGATCGTGCGCATAGACTCGATCGTGTCGCCAAACCACTCCAGACGATACGCCACACCTTCGACGATCCGATCGGAAGCACCGGCACACCACGGATACACATCGACAATTCCACCGCGCACGCTGATTTGTCCCGGGTGTTCTACTTGCGGAACCCGGACGTATCCCGCATGGACACATCGCTGAACAAACTGCTCCAGAGGCATCGCCATCGCTACACGCACCGATATTGTCGCCTCGCGCAGCATGCGCGGAGAAACGACAAACTTCCTCGCCGCCAATCCACTGGTGACGAGGATGCCTCGATTGTGCTGCAGCAGTGTGCTCAGCGTATGCATGCGCGCGGCACTGACGTCTGGACTGCCAATCGACATTTCTGCATGTACGGATTCGTGCGCAGGATATGCGTACACGTCCTGTCCATCCAGACACGCGACCAAATCATTTGTCCAATGCTGCACGTGCAACGCATTGTGCGTGACTACGACGATCGGTCTTTTGAGCGCATCGTGCATCGCGGCTGTGAACACCGCACGCGCAGATGCGGCGAGCCCACTTACGGTTACACACGTTGCGCCTGCACGCACATCGGCGAGTACTGCGGTGATGTCTTCATCGTCCACACACGCCCTCACCCAGTCCACGACCGCACCTCCTTATTCACCGAGGACGTAGTCATTGACACGCGTCATCGCTTGCTCCATCGGCATGGTCAGTACGCACCGGACGGCCGCACATGCCCGCTCAATCGTTTGCGTACACATGCGATGTTCGTCGGGCCGAAACCGCTCGAGCACATAATCTGCAAATAATTGTTCTTCCGGTGGCCGAGAAATACCCATCCGCACCCGCGCAAACGCATTTGTTTGCAGCATGGCGATCAGTGAGCGCAGTCCATTATGTCCACCGTGCCCGCCTTGCGCACGCAAACGCACCCGTCCCAGAGGTGTGTCCATATCATCGACGAGCACAAGCCCATCCGCAATGTCCCATCGATGCGCACGCAAGAGCGAGGCGACGCATTGTCCCGATGCGTTCATGTACGTGAGCGGCTTAATGAGCATGACATCGACGCCCTCGATTGTCGTGTATGCGATCGTTCCGCGGTGCGCTTTCGCCTCTTTCCATACCGCAAACGACTGCGCAGCGAGCGCGTCGAGTGCCATCCAACCGAAATTGTGCCGCGTCCGCGCATACGCATCCCCAGGATTTCCAAGCCCTACAATCCACCGCATGCGATTTTGCTCCTTTTGAGCTATACTTCAAACAGTTTGCTGATCGATATTTCTTCGTGAATGCGTACGATTGCTTCGCCCATGAGCGGAGCAACCGACAACGTGACGAGCTTGCGGCACGGCTGTGGATGCGTAATCGGGATCGTATTTGTCACGACGACTTC
>JAGWXQ010000236.1 GCA_018969805.1 Paenibacillaceae bacterium
TCAACACACTGCACAAAACCTTGCACAAACTGCGCCCCAAAACGCTGTGCCTGCGCACGCATCCGCTCCATCAGCTCCGGGCCCATAATCCCCTCTGGAAACCCAGGGAAATTTTCTACCTCCGTCGTCGTCGTCAATTGCCCTCCTGGCTGTGTACCCTCAATGACGATCGTGTGTACGTTTGCACGTGCCAAATAAATGGCTGCCGTAAGTCCAGCAGGTCCCGTACCAATAATTGCGACCGTATGCATGTCAAGCCCCCCTCAAAAATAGGATGCGTATTCGTAACGCGCCTACGCGCACGGTGCGCGCAAAAACATCCCCCTACCGATCAATCGTCGTCGTTTAATCTGCTGATCATCTGCTCAAAAAGATCCCAGTCGTTTTGCTCATGCAGCGGATCGGAACGCATGAAACTCATGCGCGAAGACGTATGTTGTAGTGCAGCAACGATCGCATCAATGTGTTCAAACGACTTTCGCGTTGTCTTATAATACGAAATCAACGACTGCTCATACGATTCATTAAACGAAAACTTGTGATCCGCAAACACAGAAGATTGCATCTTCCACAAACCATGAAAACCTGCATGATAATGAACGACTGCTTTCCAAGCACGCATGTTTCGCCTCGTCGGTCCGTCTTCGTAAATGAACGGTGCGCGCCCACACACAAACGAAAGCATATTGACAAAAAGGGCACAATTCCAAGTTGTTTGGCTCTTCATCGTCTCATAAAGGGACAACAAAAGCTCCTCCCACAACCACTGGTCTGTCAACGGCCACTCTACTGCACGCGCCATCTGTTCATATGCGGACTGCGGTTTGCGAAGCAAGACGACATATTTTAGAAAAAATGCGTAGCGTCGCGCGGCAATCGGTTGTTCCACATTACACATGAATGCATCAAACTTTTGCAACACGCGCTCGTTGTGATACAGCAAATAGTATTCCATCAACAATGGCAGAGAATGGGGTGCCCAAAATTGTTCCAAATCCAACATCATCCAAAACAACGGTTGCTCGTGCACCAAAACGCACGCTTGTTTGTGTGTCAACACAACTTGCACGCGTTGCAACCATTCGACAAGCTCTTCTGATAAGGTTTCCGATTCATACTTCAACGTAATGCGCTGCATCGGATGCATTTTTTCACCGTGCTCAATCCAGTACGAAGCGAGTTGTTCGTACATCGACACCCAATCATCGGAATCTGTTCCTTCACGCAATTTTCGCCAATACAGGCGTGCATGATCGTACATCCCCAAATTAAACGACGCAATAGCAGCAATGTGGTACGCCTGACCGAGAAATCTTGATTCTTCGTTTTTTAAAATAGGATTGATCATCTGCAGCACATAATGATCGTCTTGAGCGATCGCAAAAACACTCGCGAGCGATTGGTATTCCTGTTCGTTTTCGGGTTTCCTTCCCAGCAAATCATCACGCATGCGTTGCAACGTCTCATCATCTATTTTTTTGTTGCGCTTCAACAATTCCCGTACGTTGATGACCCATTGACTGCACATTGCGAGCACGTTTTCTGGGTCTATCTGATCCATATGATGAATCATTTTTTGCGCCAAATGAATGCGATCCGTGGAAATATATACATACACAAGCTGATTTAAGATGTCCACATGGTCTGGATACT
>JAGWXQ010000029.1 GCA_018969805.1 Paenibacillaceae bacterium
CAGTGCACATTTCACAAATTTTCAAATAGATATACTTCGAATCATGCACTTTTCCTGTAATGCTCGTTACGAGCGGAAATATTACGGTTTGAAATTCATCCGCGATCTTCTTCGCATCACTCTGATGTATACTAAGACCATTCTGCACGCATATGACGAATGTTTTTACATGAGTAATATTTTCAATGTTCGCGCGAACATCTCTGCTTAATATTTTTTTGAACGCCATGAAAGAGTCTGCTACGCCAGGGAACGCGTCCTTATCTTCTGCACATCTTTCCTTTTTCTTTTCTTTTTCATCCCTCATTTGTGCAGGTTTTTGTCTGCGTTCCTTCTCGTCAGATGACGTACTCCCCCCTTTTGTTGTCATCCACTTCACCAGTGCCGCAATCGCTGTGCATGCACCGGGGTATACCCATATCCTCTGCATGATCGGGCATGCATCTGTCATTACTTTGATCAACCCATTTGGCGTTGATACTGCTTTTTTCACTGCTTTAAGAACCGTTTTGATTGGTTCTGGTGTCTTTGTGATCGCAACATCCAGTGCCGCACCTACACACTGCATCACCGCCGTGTTTGCTTTACATTTCCCCGAATAATCTCCGATCGATTGTTGCGCTGTGCGTAATTGCTGTTGTAATTTCTTCGGGTGTTTTGTGGCAAGTGTTCGCACCTCAGTTTGCCTCGTTGGTGACAATCCTCCAAGTATTGCTGGTACGTGCGACACCGCCGTACCAGGCTGTGACGTGGCAATAGCACGCGTCGCTGTACCTACACTCATTCCCACTAATGACCCTGCGATATTGTTTCCAGTTCGTGGAAATGACCCTGCGATATTGTTTCCAGTTCGTGGAAATGGCACAATATTGTTTGCACCTCCAACAGGCGCACCTAAAGAAACTCCCGGGAAATAAAGCTGATCATTGTCCTCAACTGTTGGTCTCGCCTTACCTAAAGCATCTTCACCAAACGGCGCAATTCCTTGGATCACAACACAAGCAAGTGCAATACTCTTCATCCATCGGAACATTGGACTATCCCTCCTGACGGGTATGTTTTTTGATAAAAAACAATAGCCATCACACACTGTTCCAACCACATAAAACAGCAACACTCCTGTTGTGCAGATCATCAAGCACTCTTTCCCGATTCGCCTTTCCGTGCGTATTCATCCACACACCATCGACTACTTGCAACGCGAATCGCTTCCGACATCGCCCATCATATCCAAAAGGATTTCGTTAGTTTTTTTTGCTTTTTCATTTTTCATAATTCTTTTTTTGCAAAAACGACATCGATCTTCACACATTGATCGCTCGATAATTAAAAACGTACACAAAAACAAAGCACAACGAAATCATACAATCATTGTATCATATGGTACGTTGTTTGTAAAAAAAAATTGCGCGCGTAAAAAACTTGTTGGATTTTTTACTCTACACAAAGTACGTTATCCCGATCCGTTTTTTTACAACTGAAGTACGATCATACTTGAGCGAATATTGTACATGATCTCCTTTTTTGCTGCTTTTTTATGGAACGCCTCATCTCGATATGATCGATGAATTCCATCGATTTTTCATGGATTGTGCAATGAAAATCGCAATCTTTTTATCCACCTATTTATCTTTTTTTACTTTGCTAAAAAATCCCCCACAAACGGGGGGGTATTGGATCTGCGCACGCTTCGCCTGCCCAATGCATCACATTTTTCTGCATTGCGCATTGTTCTATTCAAGGAAATCCCTGTCGTGGTGTACCTATTTGATGCACATGTTTTCATCTGTATCATTGAACATGATATCGAATGTTCGCATCGGTTGTGGAGCGCATTTCCGTTCGGACAATGCACGATCAACCACGTTTTTTAAGGAATGTTGCGCATGGACGTTTGGCGGTATGGGCGATTAGGCGCGGCATTGCGGTGTTCGCATGTATCCCTATAGGCTTCGTGTCGGACAAACATACGGTGTGCCCACGAAGCATTGCGCGGACATCATACAATCCACTACAATGGTCGTGTCATCATACGACGGACTAGGGGGAACATAATGGTCATCGTGCACATATGCGCATTGCTTTGTGGGTGGGTGTTGTGGATGCGGTGGCGCGATGGGCGCGCGATCGTGTCGCACCGTCCTCATACAGAGCGTCTTTCCATATCGGTCATTATCCCCGCGCGCAACGAAGCGAAAAACCTTGCACGGCTATTGCCTGCGCTTATGGCACAATCGGTTGCACCAAAAGAAATCATCGTCGTCGATGACGGAAGTACGGACGATACGGCGGCGGTCGCCCAGTCGTTTCATGCCCGTGTCGTGCACGCTCCCCCGCTTGCAAAAGGATGGCTCGGCAAAAGTTGGGCGTGTGCGCACGGGGCGCGCTGTGCGCACGGGGCGTTGTACCTTTTTTTAGATGCCGATACGTTGCCCGAACCGACGTTTCTCGCCGCGATGCACGATGCGTGGATGCGCGAAGGAGGATGGCTGACGGTACAGCCGTATCATGCGGTGGAGCGTCCGTACGAGCACATTTCCGCATTTCTGAATATCGCCGTCGTCATGGGATCCGCACAATTTTCCCCCTTTCTGCATCCGCGCCGTGCGTTTGGTCCTTGTGCGATGTGCCACAGCACCGATTATGCCCGCATAGGAGGGCATGAGGCGATCGCGCACCACGTGCTGGAGCATATGGCACTCGGGAAACGGTTTGCCGCGCACGGCTTGCCTACGCCGGCATATGGCGGGAAGCACCTCATTTCTTTTCGGATGTATCCCGATGGGCTGCGTGATGCCCTCTCGGGATGGACGAAAAGCATTGCACTTGGGGCGGGAAGTACGGCGTTTTTCCCCCTTATTGTGACGTGCATTTGGATTTCTGGATTGCTTGGGATTGCGATCGATGTTGCATCGATCCCTTTTGGGAAAAATGCCCCCGTTTCTCTCGCCATGTATGGCTACGCAGCCACGAGCGTCGCGTGGATGTTGCGCAAAGTCGGTGCATTTCCGTGGTACGTCAGTGTCCTGTATCCGTTGTACACAATCGTCTTTGTGGGCATCGTCGTTTGGGCTGCCTTTCGCTCATTTGTCGTGCGTCGGGTATCTTGGAAAGGCCGCGACATTTCCGTGCGTACGAAAGACGACACCGCCCATGAGTGAGGCACTTATGCACACGATTGGGGTGTTGTTGTCGCATGCGTTGGGCATCGCCTTTGGGATGTGCATGCCCGAAGCATTTTGGCACAAGGACACGTTTTGGACACGCATGCGCACTTGGGAGCGCGATGGGCGCACGTATGAGCGCATTTTTCGCGTATCGCTATGGAAAGACGCTCTCCCTGATGGAGGAGCATGGTTGCGCCAATTCCCAAAATCACGTCTGCGTTCTACCGATCCGTCGTATTTGTGGCACTATGTATATGAGCAGCGCAAAGGGGAATGTGTGCATGTAGTTCCTTTTTTGTTTTTGCCGTTGTTCGCGTTGTGGAGCAGTTCGTGGGCGATTTTTTTGGTGATCGTTCTCTACACGATGTCCGTTCACGTCCCGTGCATCGTCGTCTTGAGGTACAATCGCGCGCGCCTCATGCGCGCATTGCACAAAAAATCACAGCAATCGACAACACAGCGACCGTCATGATATAGTAGACACATCTTCCCTAAGGAGTGACACACATGCCGAAAATGCGTTCTGACATGATTAAGCGTGGCTTTGATCGCGCACCGCATCGCAGTTTGTTGCGCGCCGCTGGTGTACAAGAGTCTGATTTTGACAAGCCGTTTATTGCAGTGTGCAATTCCTACGTAGACATCGTGCCTGGACACGTGCATTTGCAGGCGTTTGGTACACTCGTCAAAGAAGCGATTCGTGAAGCAGGTGGTGTCCCGTTTGAGTTTAATACGATTGGGGTAGACGACGGCATCGCCATGGGGCACATCGGCATGCGCTATTCTTTGCCATCGCGAGAAATTATCGCGGACTCGCTGGAGACGATGGTCAATGCACACTGGTTTGACGGCATGGTGTGCATCCCAAACTGTGACAAAATCACACCCGGCATGATGATGGGCGCAATGCGTGTCAACATCCCGACGGTATTCGTCAGTGGGGGACCGATGAAGGCAGGGAAGACGAGCGACGGCCGATCGATTTCGCTCTCGTCTGTGTTTGAAGGCGTTGGCGCATACCAAGCGGGGCATATCGACGAGCAGACGTTGACCGAATTAGAGCGGTTTGGATGTCCGACGTGCGGATCGTGTTCAGGGATGTTTACCGCAAATTCGATGAATTGCCTTGCCGAAGCACTGGGGCTCGCACTGCCTGGAAATGGCACGATTCTTGCCGTAGCTCCAGAGCGGAAAGAGTTTGTCAAGCGCAGTGCCCGCCAGCTTATGGAGCTCATCGCGCGCAACATTTTGCCACGCGACATCGTCACTGCCGAAGCGATCGACAACGCGTTTGCACTCGATATGGCGCTCGGGGGCTCGACAAATACGGTGTTGCACGTCCTGTCCATCGCACACGAAGCGGGGGTCCACTACCCGATCGGCCGCATCAACGACGTCGCTGCACGGGTACCGCACCTCGCCAAAATCGCCCCTGCATCCGACTACCACATCGAAGACGTGCACGAGGCGGGTGGTGTCAGTGCCGCACTCAACGAGTTGCTCAAAATCGACGGTGCACTGCACACCGAATGCATTACTGTGACTGGAAATACGATCGCAGAAAACGTGCGTGGTTGTGAAATCAAGCGCCCCGAAGTCATTCGCCCGTACGATCGCCCTCATACGCCATACGGCGGACTGGCGGTGTTGTTTGGCAACCTCGCCCCAGACGGTTCGATCGTCAAAGTCGGTGCGATCGACGCATCGGTCGGACATGTGCATCGTGGTCCTGCGGTGTGCTTTGACTCACAAGAAGAAGCGATGGAAGGCATCGGCGGCGGGAAGATCAAAGAAGGCGACGTCGTCGTTATTCGCTATGAGGGTCCAAAAGGGGGACCTGGAATGCCCGAAATGCTTGCTCCCACGTCGATGATCGTCGGCATGGGACTTGGTGCCAAAGTCGGGCTCATTACCGATGGACGGTTTTCTGGTGCATCGCGGGGCATTTCTGTCGGACACATCTCGCCTGAAGCTGCTGAAGGTGGACCGATTGCGTTTGTCCATGACGGAGACATCATCGAGATCGATCTCATCGCACGGACGATTACGTTGGACGTACCCGAAGAGGAGCTCGCACGACGCCGCGCGACACAATGGACACCGTTTGTCCCTAAAGTACGCACAGGCTACCTCGCACGCTACGCGACGCTTGTCACTTCCGCTTCCACTGGTGGCGTGCTCAAAATACCCCAATAAAAACAATTTACCCGCGCAAAATTGTTTTCTATACCGCATATAAATACTTGCAATGATTGCAATATTGCGGTATCATATTATGTATAAATCTACTACGAAAGGATGATTGAGATGGAATCGACGTACAAAAAAAAATCGATCAAAGGAAGATTGATCGTCTATGTCAGCATTTTTGCAGCCTTGCTCGTCGGACTGTACGTACTCAACGTCCTCAAGCCCGGGTTCCCTGACATTTCGCCAAAAGAGCTCAACGCCCGCATCGAGAAAAAAGAATCTTTTTTCATTTATTTTTTCCGCCCTACATGTCCGCATTGTGCAGTCACGACACCAAAGCTCATTCCGCTTGCCAAGCAGTATGATGTCCGCATCGAGAAATTAGACGGAGACAAATACGGTACTGACCTTGAAACATACAATATCAACGGATTTCCGACTGTCGTATTTTATGAAAAAGGCGTCGAAGTCGAGCGCATCAATGGAGAGCTCAACGATGCAAGCAAACAAAGGTACGTTGATTTTCTCAAAAAATACGCCGAAAAACAATCGTAGCCCCCATAGTGGGGGTTTTCCATTTCTATAAGAACAACGTATCGCGCTCCGGTTGTGCTGCCTGGCGCGCATCGTGCAGTGCCTTCTGCAACTTCTCATACAGCGTCTTGAGCCGTTTTCGTTCGTCTAAGGCGACGACGTGCCCGAGCTCCCAATGAAATTCGTTTGCTTCTTTGACTTTGTTGTAGAAATACAGCTCTTGTACGCCTCTGAGTACGGATGCTACGAGCACCGATTGGTCGTTAAAGAGCATTTGTGCTGCGACGACATCGTCGCGAATGGAGGACATTTCTTCGTCTAGGCGAAAGGCTGCTTCGGCTGCGCCCACCAATCGTTGTCTGATCGGTTCTGGGACGTGTTGTCCAAATTTGTAGCTTAATGAATGTTCGATCGTTGCCCAAAAATTCATTGCCAGCGTGCGCAGTTGGATTTCCGCCAAAATGTGCTTCATTCCAAGCGACGTTTGAATCGGATACGAGACGATGATGTGGTAGCTCCGATACCCGCTCGGTTTTTTGTTTCGCACGTAGTCTTTCTCATGCACGATCGTCATGTCTTTTCGATTGCGTATCGCCTCAGTCAACATCGCAATGTCTGCGACAAACTGACACATAATGCGCAGTCCGGCGATGTCTTCAATGCGGTGTTCGATTTCGTCGGTTGGGATGTGGAGGCGCTGTGCTTTCTCCAAAATGCTCGATACGTGCTTGATACGCCCCGTCACAAACTCAATTGGGGAATACGTGTGTCTTTTTTTCAGCTCTGTACGCAATGAACGAAACTTCACTTTCAACTCTTCGAGTGCCTGCTCATACGGTATGAGAAATTGACCCCAATCGCGTGTATCCATCACCTTCACCCCACCCTACATCGCTGCCACTCCGATCGCTTGCCGTACCGAAGTACACCCATCAGCGCGCAATCGCTCTGCAAGTCCACAGACGATGCGCGAAACGACCGAAGGACCTTGATAAATCAGTGCCGTGTACAGCTGCAGCGCACAAGCACCCGCCTGAATCGCAGCATACGCATCGTCGGCGTCCGATATGCCCCCGCAACCGACGATCGGGCACATCCCTCGTGTCGCTTGGTACACATCACGAATGACTGCGCGCGAACGTTCGCGCAGAGGGGCACCGCTCAGACCACCCGCCTCTAAGGCACTTCCTGGATCCCGCGCGTTCGTCGTGTTTGTCGCGACGATGCCGTCGATGGCCACCGATCGGATCGCATCGATCGTATCTGCAAGATCATGATCGGTCAGATCGGGTGAAATTTTTACAAGCAGCGGCTTTTGTGGCGCATCGATGCCCAATGCGGCATGTTGCAGTTCGCGTTCTTCGATGATCGCCTCAAGCAACGCACGAATCGTATGCGCTTGCTGTAAATCGCGCAATCCTGGCGTGTTGGGTGAGCTTACATTAATGACAAACGCATCTCCCAACGCATACAGCGCACGCAGTGCCAAAACATAGTCGTTGGTCGCTTCTTCATTGGGCGTCGCTTTGTTTTTGCCGATGTTGATAAATACCGGTTTGCGCGGATGCTTCGGTGTCACAAACAACGTCCGTGCCACTTCGCGCGCGCCAGCATTGTTAAACCCCATGCGATTGATCAACGCTTGTTGCTCGACGACGCGAACAAGACGGGGTTTGTCGTTTCCAATTTGTGGCAGTGGGGTCACCGTTCCTATTTCCGTACACGCAAAGCCCATTGCCCGCCATGCCGGCAAACAGCGTGCGTTTTTATCCAGACCTGCCGCCAATCCGAGTGGATGTTCCCATGCAATGCCACATACGTGCGTTTGCAGCAGTGCGCGTTCCGCTTCCCATTGTCGATGCGTGCGCTTCTCCCACGCCTGCACGACGGAAGGCATCCCGCATACCGCTCTAAGCACGTGCATCGTCATATCGTGCGCTTGTTCTGCATCCAAAGAAAACAATGCCGTCTTTGCCCATGTGTACCATCCATCCACGACACGTGCATCCTCCTTTACCTGATTCCTCAGTTCATTCCCGCGCATACGGGGCGATGATGTTGCACATAAAAAACAACGCGTTTGGTGGCGCACATAAATTTTTGTGCCTCTTTGCACGTCCGCTGTACAAAGACCGTGCGTACGCGGTACAATACGTGTGCACATTGCTGCAAAGGAGCAGATGATTTATGGGCAAGCGCAAGCCAAAACCGTACTACACACCACAAACGCAAAAACCACCGCGGCGCCGTATTCTTATTTTTTCTTTGGTTATGCTCGTTATTGTTCTTTCGGTCGTTGCCCTGATTATGTTTTCAAATACGTAAATTCATGCTGCAACACATCGACTCAGCGGGCTCGACCGAACAAGTACGCACATTGGGATGAGCGAGGTCGATGATCGGGTCATCCGGATGAAGGAAAAACACGAACGAGGCACAGGAGCAACAACGTGCGTATATGCTCCCGTGCCTCTTTTTCTGCATCCGCTCGTATTAGGAAATTTCGAACGGTTGTTCTTGAATTTTGATCGATCCCGTCGGACATCCTTCCGCAGCATCGCTCAAATCATCGTACAAGTTGTTCGGAATCTCCGTCTTACCCGTATTGCCATCGCCCCCGTAAATGACTTCCGCCAAACCTTCATCGTCATAGTCGTAAATGTCTGGCGCAGTCGCTCCACAAGCACCGCATGCGATGCATGTGTCTTTATCGACCCACGTATACTTCGCCATACTGCTCGCCCCCCTTGTTTCTTTTTGCACAATGCACAAAAATGCGATCAAGTCCATAATACACGAACGTCGGCCGCATTTCAAGTGCAATCACACCGACCTGCCTCGTTTTTTGCAGGACTGCACAACGCGGCCACGCGCAAATATTTTTCCGTATTTCGATCCATCGATCCGTTTCACCAAAAAGGTTCTTGCGATCGCGCAAAAAGTGCTCGTCTGTGTTGATGCATTTAATAACGGGTTTGTATTATTGCTCCCATACAATGGATCTGTGGCTTTCTTCTGCTTGCGATCCGTGCTATACTCAATTTTATCGTATGAAAAACATCCCACGTGCACAGGAGGTATTGCGTCGTGTCTGATCGGTTCATTACGTTGTTTGACACCACGCTGCGTGATGGCACGCAAGGAGAAGGCATCAGCCTCTCTGTCGCAGATAAATTGCGCATCGCCCACAAGCTCGATGCACTTGGCGTGCACTATATCGAAGGTGGCTGGCCAGGAAGCAATGCAAAGGACATCGAATTTTTCACGGCTGCCCGCGCGCATACGTGGCAACACGCGCGCATTACCGCATTTGGCAGTACGTGCCGCAAAGGGCAGCGCGCCCACGATGACCACAATTTGCGTTCGCTCGTCTCTTGTGGTGCGCAAGTGGCGACCATTTTTGGGAAGTCGTGGGATTTTCACGTGCACACTGCCCTCCAAACGACAAATGAAGAAAACATTCGGATGATTTTTGACTCGATCGCGTACTTAAGATCGCAAGGACTCGAAGTCATCTACGATGCCGAACATTTTTTTGATGGATACATGCACAATGCGGCATACGCGAAAGCGACGATCGATGCAGCGATGCGCGCCGGCGCACAATGGATCGTACTGTGCGACACAAATGGCGGTACGTTGCCCCATGACGTAGCCGACATCGTCCGATCCGTTCATGCAACGACACCGTTTTTGGGCATTCATGCGCACAACGACTGTGAGTGCGGTGTCGCCAATTCGCTCGCTGCGGTACAAGCAGGCGCACGCCACGTCCAAGGTACGTTTAATGGTGTCGGAGAGCGGTGTGGCAACGCCAACCTCGTGTCGCTCATCCCCAACTTGCAGCTCAAACTGGGCTACACATGCATCAGTTCCGAGCAACTCGCCTCGTTAACGAGCACTGCGCGCGCGATCGGAGAAATTGCGAACATGACGTTGCCGATTAACCAGCCGTACGTGGGAAACGCTGCGTTTGCGCACAAGGGGGGCATCCACGTCTCTGCCGTGCTGCGGCATCCCAAAACGTACGAACACATCGATCCGCGCCTCGTCGGCAACGAGCAGCGCGTGCTCGTATCTGAGCTTGCAGGCATGAGCAATTTGGTATTTAAAGCACAGCAAATGGGGTTGCCATTTGATTTTTCAAACGAAAAGTCCAAACAACTCATCCAATCGATCAAAGATTTGGAGCACAAAGGGTACCAGTTTGAAGGAGCGGACGCGTCCCTGGAATTGCTTATACGGGAGACGTTTGGACTACCGACACCTGTGTTTGACATCGATCGATTCAAACTCATTTTGGACAAATCCGGCACAAATACTGTACTTTCTGAAGCGATTTTGCACATTACGGTCAATGGTGAAGCGCGCTACACCGTCGCTGAAGGCAACGGGCCGATTAATGCGCTTGATCATGCGTTGCGCAAAGCACTGCTGCCGATTTACCCCCATATTTCCGATATCCATCTTATCGACTACAAAGTGCGCGTCATTTCCGAACAAGAGGCAACCGCATCCA
>JAGWXQ010000030.1 GCA_018969805.1 Paenibacillaceae bacterium
GCTTCTCCTGCTTCCATCACTTCCTCGTGCGTGAGCGGCTGATCGAGAATGCCCGCAGCCATGTTGCTTACACACGAAATGCCCAGCACGTCCATACCCGCATGGACCGCAGCGATCGTCTCCGGCACCGTAGACATCCCGACCGCATCGGCACCCCATGCGCGAAGCATCCGAATTTCGGCAGGAGTCTCAAACGACGGTCCGAGCACGCCAACGTACACGCCTTGGCGCAGCGGACACGCACAGTGTGCAGCAGCTTGCTGTGCCATCACGCGCAATCGTTTGCTATATGCATTGGACATATCGGGAAATCGTGGTCCAAGTGCATCCTCGTTGTTCCCAACGAGCGGGTTGCGGCCCATCGCATTGATGTGGTCTGTGATGAGCATAAGATCACCGACAGCAAACGACGTGTTGATTGCACCAGCTGCGTTTGTTTGGATGAGCGTTTGCGCACCGAGTGCGCGTGCGAGGCGAAGTGGCACTGTGACGGTGTCTGGGGCGTATCCTTCGTACATGTGAACGCGTCCGCGCAGCAATACGACAGGTACACCGTGCCAGTGCCCACACACCCATTCTCCCGCATGTCCGAGCACAGTCGTTTGGGGAAACGATGGAATGTGCGCGTACGGGATGACGACTGGATCGGTCAGCATGCGCGCTGCAATGTCTCCGAGCCCAGACCCCAAAATAAGCACCATTCGGGGCTGGTGTGGCCATAAACGCTGGACGTAGGCAATCATGTGTTCCATCCGAATCACTCCTTCGTATCGGTACGCTGTGCGCGCGGATGCGTCCGATCATATGTTTCGATGAGCTCTTTTTGCGCTACAGCGGTATACTTTTGTGTCGTCGTAATGTCTCTGTGCCCGAGCATTTCTTGAATCGCGCGCAAATCCGCTCCATTCGCAAGCAAATGGGTCGCAAAGCTGTGCCGCACCATATGGGGCGACACATCCCCCGTATAGCCGATGCGCTGCGCATAGTGACGAATCATTTGCCAAAACCATTGACGGGTCAACTGCGTACCCCGATGCGACAAAAACAACGCCAATTGATCGCGTGTCGCCCATAAGGGACGAACGGAGCCCATGTAGACGTCAAGGGCCGCGTGCGCTTGCGTGCCGATTGGAACGATGCGTTCACGGCCCCCTTTGCCGCGCACTTTGACGATCGACAGCGGCATATGCACGTGATCGATGCGCATACCGACCAATTCACTGACGCGCACGCCCGTCGCATACAGCACTTCAAGCATCGCACGGTCCCGCAGCCCATAGGGCGTGTTGCATGGGGGGCACTCCAACAAAGCCGTCACTTCGTCGATGGACAGCGTGCGGGGCAACGTATGGGGCAGACGGGGCGCATGCATCGTTTGTGTGGGGTCGTTTGGGATGATGTGCTCTTGATGCAAAAAACGAAAAAACATTTTGACTGCACTCAGCCTTCGGGCGCGCGTACGTGCAGACAACGATGCCGATTGTTCCAAAAACGCCACCACATGTGTGCGCTGCACGAGCGCCAAGTCCTTTACCCCATGTTCAAACACGCTGTGCAAAAAAAAACCGATATCACTTGCGTATGCCGTCGATGTATGCTTCGAGACACCCCGTTCTACGCCGATGTAGGCGATGTATTGGTCGCGCAGGGCGCACCAATTGGGGACGGTTTTCCAGTCGCTGCATGGGTCTGGCGCGCGACGACGTGGGGCAGTTGGCATGGGCATCCTTCTTTCGGCTATACTATTCCTTATGGAAAAACCCAACAGCGCAGAAACAATAGGGTTGACCTTGTAGGAGGGATACAATGGGCGATTTTCATCACGTACGGCACGACAAACAACAAATGAAAACACAAAAAACATTGTGGATTTCGATCGTGTTGACCGCCACGTTTGCGATTGTCGAATTCGTTGGAGGTTTGTGGTCTGGATCGCTCGCGTTGTTGTCGGATTCTGCGCACATGGCATCCGACGTACTGGCACTCGGATTGAGCATGGTGGCGATGATGTTTGCACGCAAACCCGCAGACGACCGATTTACGTTTGGGTATTTGCGCATGGAAATCCTTGCAAGCTTCCTCAACGGTGTGACGCTGTGCGTGCTTGCGATCGGCATTTTTTATGAAGGCATCCATCGGTTTTTTTCACCACAACAAGTCGATTTTGCCCTGATGATGACGATTGCGGTATTCGGGCTCGTCATCAATGGCGTAGTGACGATCGTATTGCACCGCAGCCTCAAGGAAGAAAGCAACCTCAACGTCCAAAGTGCGCTGTGGCATTTTTTCGGTGACTTGCTTAGTTCAATTGGGGTCATCATCGCCGCCGTGCTCATCCGCTTTACCGGTTGGGTCGTCTTTGATCCGATCATTTCGATCATCATTGGGGCAATCATTTTTCGCGGAGGCGCACGCATCACATGGGCCTCGACACTCATCCTCATGGAGCGTGTCCCTTCTTCGCTCGATCTCGATGTCATCCGCCGCGACATCCGCGCAATCGAAGGTGTCGAAGACGTCCATGAATTGCACGTCTGGGCGATTTCGAGCGACCACTACTCACTGACCGCACACGTCTTTATTTCTGATCAAATCCAACCTTTTTGTGTTATTTTGGCGATTAATGAAAAATTAAAAAATGCACACAACATTGAGCACGTGACGGTCCAAGTCGAGCATGCGCTTGTCCATCCACACGGAGCGTACGGGCGCGCATTTTTGCAACGACCAAAATAGTTCAGATACAACATGGAACAATCCTGCATGAACACGATTATGTTCCACTTTTGCATCGTCTGAGACACAAAAACCAATGTTGTCGGTACACACGCATCCTAATGCGTCCGATGCAACAACACATGCGCGATCTGAAGCAACACATCCGGATGTGCAAACGCCTCTTTGTTGATCAATGCCGCAATACCGTCCGTGAGCGTACGCACCGTTTCCTGTGCTTGCTCGATGCCCGCGATCGTGGCGTACGTGCGCTTTCCATTTGCGATGTCGCTATGCACGCGCTTACCGAGCGTCGCCGTATCCCCGATGACATCCAGGATGTCGTCTTGGATTTGAAACGCGAGCCCCATCGCCCGTCCGCACCGCTCCAACGCATCGCGCTGCGCGTCGCTCGCTCCCCCGATGCATCCACCCATGAGCAACGCGCAGACGATCAAATCGCCCGTCTTTCTTTGGTGCATCGCATCGAGTGCATCGATCGTCGGTGCACAGCCACCCACATCAAGTGCCTGCCCACCGACCATCCCCGACGCCCCTCCATACGTGCTGAGCAACCGCACGAGCTGGACAATGACCCCATCTGGGACATCGGGCATCGTCGCCAGGACATAAAACGCATGCGTGAGCAACGCATCTCCCGCCAAAATCGCCATCGCTTCTCCAAACACTTTGTGGTTTGTCAACACGCCACGGCGCAAGTCGTCGTCGTCCATCGCCGGCAAATCGTCGTGAATGAGCGAATACGTATGCACGCACTCGATCGCACACGCAGCCGGCAGCGCGCGTGCGACGTCTCCCCCTACAGCGGCGGTGGCAGCGAGGACAAGCATCGGCCGCAGCCGCTTTCCCCCCGCGTGCAAGGAATATTCCATCGCACGCGCCAAATGCGTTTCGACGACCCAATGCTCCGGTACAATATGGGGCAATGCGTCCTCTACGAGGCGCTTCAGCTCAGACAAGCTGTACATAAGCATCTCCTTACTCTTGTGGAACAAACGGCACTTTCGTTTTTTGTCCATTTTGTTCAATGACCATCTCAATTTTTTGCTCCGCATCGTGCAACAACTGTGCACAATGCGCAGACAGCATCGACGCTTTTTTGTACAGTGCGATGGCGTCTTCCAAAGGCACATTTCCTGCTTCGAGCTGTGTGACGCATTGTTCGAGTTTTGTCATCGCCACTTCATACGTCATCGATGCGATGTCTTCGTCATGCATGGTCTCATCCCTCCGGTGCGTTGGCGTTTCATGAATTGTCGGTGCGCGCGTGCACGGCTTCGATCGTGCAGTCGAGTGCCCCGTCCATCAGCGTGACGGTGATGCGGTCCCCGACGGTTGCTTGCGCCACTTGCGCGAGCAGTCGGCCATCTTTGTGCACGACACCGTATCCGCGCTGCAAGACAAAATACGGACTGAGGGCACGCAACTGCTGCTGGATGCGGTGTACGTCCTGATGGCGATTGTGCAGCATCATCTGGACCGCGCGATGGACGGCACCGTGTGCGGCCATATGTCGCTGTACACACGTGCTATGCACTGCATGCAGACGTACCGTACACAGCCTCTGGTGCAGCGTCTGCCATCTACGCACGTGTGTGGCCATCGTCGATTTCCCGCTGGTGTTCCACCGCATCCACGCGCGTTCAAGCCGTTCGCGGTGTGGTGCATACAAAAAACGATATGCATCGCGCAATATTGGGCGATGTGCCCATTGGGCATACCGCTGTTTTGCCGTTTCTCGATACCGCACCATCGCTTGCTGCGCGCGCAGACGCATCGTCCGTACGTGTGCGCGCAATACGGCAACTTCCGGCACGGCAAGCTCGGCAGCAGCCGTCGGTGTCGCTGCCCGGACATCGGCGACAAGGCAGGCGATCGTCACATCAGATTCGTGCCCGACTGCGGCGATGACCGGATGCCGCGCACGCGCGATCGCTTGTGCGACCGCTTCTTCATTGAACGCCCACAGCTCTTCGATCGACCCACCTCCGCGTCCAACAATGAGCACGTCGCATTCATCTGCCATTTCGAGTGCGCGGACGATGCTCGGCACGGCATGGACACCTTGCACCGCGACAGGGTACAGCACGATGTGCACCGCACTGTGCCTGCGTGCAATTGTCGTCATGATGTCCCGAACAGCAGCACCTGTCGGCGACGTAATGACCCCAACCGTACGCGGATGGGCAGGCAAAGGTCGCTTGCGGCTTTGATCAAACAAACCTTGTTTTTGCAAAGACTGCTTCGTTTGTTCAAAGGCAATGTGCAAATGCCCCCAACCATCCTCGTGCATCGTCTGAACGTACAATTGTAATTGCCCATCGCGCTCGTACATGCTCATATGCCCGACACAGACGACACTGCGCCCGTCAATTAGAGGAAAACGAACGTGTTGCGCAGATTTGGCAAACAGCACACAACGCAGCTTTCCCCCTGCATCCTTTAACGTAAAATAGCAATGTCCGGATTGGTGTTTTGAGCAGTTTGAAAGTTCCCCGCGCACAGACAAGAGCGATAATTGGGTGTCGCGATCAATGACGCGCTTCATGTATTGATTGAGTGCACTGACCGTCCATACGTGGTCGCTCATACGCATCCCGCTTTTTGAGCCGCGCGCACCGTATTGACGATCAGCATCGCGATCGTCATCGGCCCGACCCCTCCAGGTACGGGCGTAATCGCCTTCGCAATCGGAGCGACCGCGTCATATGCGACATCGCCACACAACGTTCCGTCTGCACGGCGGTGAATGCCGACATCGACGACGATCGCACCAGGGCGCACCCACTGCTCCGTCACGCACCCGCGCTTTCCGATGGCTGCGATCACGATGTCCGCTTGCCGACATACCGCTGCACTGTCGCGCGTGTGCGAGTGGCACACCGTCACCGTCGCCTGCGCCGCAAGCAGCAGTGCCGCCATCGGTTTGCCGACGATGTGGCTGCGTCCGAGGACGACTGCATGCAGTCCCGCGACGGACAACCCATAATGATCGAGCAACGCCATCACGCCCGCAGGCGTGCACGGGACAAACCCTTCCCCACCGTTCCACAGTTGCCCTTGATTGTACGGATGAAATCCATCGACGTCTTTGTGCACCACAATCGCCTCTGTGACCACTTGGGCATCGATGTGCGGTGGCAACGGTTTTTGTACGAGAATGCCATCCACGCGGTCGTCTGCATTCAACGCAGCGATCAACTCAAGCAGTACAGCTTGCGCGACATCTGCGGGCATCGTGTACACCGCGACGTACAATCCAGTACGTTCACCGACCGCGCGTTTGTTGCGCACGTATACGTGTGACGCCGGATCATCGCCCACAATGACAACAGCCAGTCCTGGACGACGTCCATGTACAGCGAGCGCGCTGCACAATTGTTTTTGCTGCTCAAGAATTGCTGCCGAGACGCGTGCGCCGTCTAAGCGAATCGGTTGTTCCATGGTCATCCCCTTTTTTACGATCGGAGCCGATCAAAAATGTGCCCAAGCACACCGTTGACAAACTTCCCATTTTGCGTCGTGCCAAACTGCTGGGCGATCATGACCGCCTCGCTCATTGCAACTTTGTCTGGAACATCCGTATGCAGCATCTCATACAACGCAAACAACAGTACGTGCCGATCAATGCGTGAGAGCCGATCAATTTGCCAGTGCTGCAAATGTGTGCTGAGCAACTGCTCCAGCTGCGCATGGTGCGGAACGTACGCCTCAATCCATCGCGTCGCTTCACCGAGCAACGCATCGACATCTTTGTCCGCGATGTGCACTTCATTGTCCCCTGCGGCATCGTCCCGAATCGCTTGCAACGCTTCCGATGCGCTCGCTCCAGTGAGCCCAATCTGGTACAAGCATTGCACCACAATCGTGCGCACCATCGAACGGTTCATGCCCACACCCCCATTACCGCCTGCGCAACCATTGCCATATTCCCCGTGCGCGTGCAGGCTCTTCAATGATTGCACCGATGCTTGTCCCACACGCAACAAACACAAAAAACAACAACGTCCGCCATAAACCAAAAAACAATGCCAACGTGCCAAGCACGCCCCCGATGGCTGTACCTACCGCCATCGCGGGATGCGCGCTGCACCACTTCCAGACGATGTGCTTCCACGGCTTGTCCATTACACCTTCTCCGTCGGATGAACCGTCAAGCGCATTTTGGTCATATTTGCAATGCGCACCGTTACGCGGGCGACAGGCACACCCGCAATGCGCTCAATCGTCTGTTTGACCGTTTGTTGGACGTGCTCCGCCAAAGCCGGTATCGCACGATCGCCATCGACGGTCGCATGAAGGGTGATTTCGAGCCCTTGCTCCCGTGCACGCACATGCGCGCGCCATTCGTGCATCGCCTTCGTGCGCATCGCTTCCCGCAAACACAAACTTTCAATCGTGGCAAGCGAAATCGTCACATCGCCGTATGCGGTTTGCTGCGTCAATCCTTCGGCAATGCGCTCTCCTTTGCCCATCACCGATGCGATCAACAATACGAGCGCAAACACCGCCACTCCAACCGCCCCGATGCGTACACCCCACACCCAATCCGTTTGCCACAATGCAAACCACTGTGCAAGCGGCAACGCATTCGCCCATGGCATACTCAGTACGAACGCGCCGCAAGCTCCGACGAGCGACACGACCGCACACACTGCACCAGTAAACCGCCGAACACCATGCATCATTTTGTGCACCCCGCTGAAAAAAAGTCCAAAGCCCATACGCCTTGCATCGAAATCCGTCCTACATGGAGTACCCCTCCGAACTCTGTCCAGAGGGGCAAACGACTACTACAGCAAATCCGGACGCGTTGCTTCTGGTTGCCCCTCAGGCTGAGCAAACTGAACATCTTGGACGTGGACGTTGACTTCACGCACCGTAAGGCCAGTCATCGTCTCGATCGCTTGTTTGACGCGGTACTGGATCGCTTGCGCAACGTACGGAATCGCGCGTCCGTACTGAATCGCAATCGAAACATCCACCTTGGCTTCTTGTCCTTGCAGCTGCACTTTTACCCCTTTGGCGACGTTTTTCCGCCCCAGCATCTCCGACACACCGCTCGCAAACCCTCCGATCATCCCAGCAACGCCTTCGATCTCCAGCGTCGCCAATCCCGAAATGACCTCGATTACTTCTGGAGCGATGTGGATCGTTCCGCTATCCGACTTCGTTTGTTCTGTCGTAGTCATAAGAACCCCCTTTTTTGATCGCAATGCACGGCCCATCTCATACCAATCTCCTATAGAACACATACATCCAGACCGCTGTATGCGCCAAGGCAACAAAAGACGCTACAGTCAACCAATCGACTTCATCCAATCGACTTCATCCAAAAACTGAATGTGCACATCGCCAGCGACAAACTGTGCATCGCGCAACAACTGCTGGTGAAACGGTATCGTCGTATGCACACCTTCAATGACAAACTCCCCCAACGCGCGCTGCATTTTTTGAATCGCTTCCATACGCGTCGGTGCCCAAACGATCAGCTTCGCGATCATCGAATCATAAAAAGGCGGGATTGCGTATCCCGGATAGCACGCGCTATCAACGCGCACGCCGATGCCCCCAGGAGGAAAGTACACCGAGACGACCCCAGGAGCGGGCATAAACTGCTTCGCGACGTGCTCCGCATTGATGCGGCACTCGATCGATGCCCCTGTATACCGAATGTCCTCTTGTGCAAACGACAGCGGATGTCCTTGGGCGATTAAGATCATTTCACGGACGATGTCGCGCTGCGTGATCATCTCCGTCACAGGATGCTCAACTTGAATGCGCGTGTTCATTTCCATGAAATAAAACGTGCCATCGGGCGCAAGCAAAAACTCGACCGTACCTGCCCCGACATACTGTACCGCGTGCGCCGCCTGCACCGCCGCTTGCCCCATCCGCATCCGCACAGCATCATCGAGCACGGGACACGGCGCTTCTTCCACAAGCTTTTGTCTGCGGCGCTGTACGGAGCAGTCGCGCTCTCCAAGATGGACGACGTTGCCGTACGCATCGGCAAGGATTTGCACTTCTACGTGGCGCATGCGCTCCAAATATTTTTCCATGTACACGCCGCCATTGCCAAACGCCGCCTTTGCTTCTTGCTGCGCCGCTTGCATTTGGGAAAAAAGGTCCTCTGCACGATGTACGATGCGAATGCCCTTCCCCCCGCCCCCCGCTGTCGCTTTAATGACGAGCGGGTAGCCGATGCGCTGCGCCACCGCTTCGGCTGCTTCCACGGTGTGCAACAATCCGTCCGATCCGGGAATGACCGGTACGCCCGCTGCAATCATCGTCGCCCGCGCCATCGCTTTATCGCCCATGCGCGTAATCGCCTCAGGAGACGGCCCGATAAAGACGATGTTGCACGCACGACAAACGTCTGCAAAGGCTGCATTTTCAGACAAGAAACCGTATCCCGGATGAATTGCATCGACACCGGTCAACGTCGCCACGCTCAGCAAATTCGGAAAATGCAAGTAACTTTTCGGTGATGCAGCTGGCCCGATACAGTACGCTTCATCCGCAAGCCGCACATGCAATGCCGTACGATCGGCTTCGGAATACACCGCCACAGACGCGATGTCCATTTCGCGCAGCGCGCGCATGATGCGCACAGCGATTTCGCCCCGGTTTGCCACGAGGACCTTCGAAAACGGACGCACACCGCTCACGACGGAACGACCCGAAACAGCGGTTGCCCATACTCGACAAGCTGCCCGTTTGTGACGCATACTTCCGCGATCGATCCAGACACTTCGGATTCGATTTCGTTCATGAGCTTCATCGCTTCGACAATACAGACGATCGTCGATGGTGCCACCGAATCGCCGACTTTCACAAACGGAGGAGCATCGGGCGATGGGGCGGCATAAAATGTGCCGACCATCGGCGAGACGATCCACGTCCCTACTGGTTCGGGCGGGGCACTCGACGGCGCAGGAGCACCCGTCGGCACCGGTGCTGGCGCAATCGGCATGGCCGGAACAGCCACCGGTGCTGCGTGGACGCGGACGGCCTCGGGAAGAGGCGGGGCTTTCTCGATGCGAATGCTGCCCCGTTCGTTTTGGATCGACAACGTCTGAATCGATGAACGATCCAGCAATTTCATCAACTCTTTAATTTCACTGAGCGTATACATGTGCGTCCCATTTCGCTCCTTCACTGTTGGTTCGCACTGATTATACCATACGTGCGCGAAAACCACACCTAGCGAATGAGTTTTACGGCGACGTTTTGTGGCGCAGCGTGCAATTGTTCGATCGCAGCGGTCAGCATGTTTGCTGCCTCTGTTTTGGACAACGAAGGTGCGTGCACGTTGACCGTATATTGTTGCGCATCATCAACAGTAACGACAACATGCGCATATTGCTGCATGAGCTGTTCTTCCAAGGCGATCATTTTTGACTCCCGATCCATGAGCGCATCGTGTTGCTCGGAAGCTTCTGCGATTTGGGCATCCGTCGCTTCCGCATCCGTCATTTTTGCGGTCAATTGCTCTAGTTGTTGTGATACGTGGCTAGAGCGCTCCATCTGCATGGCCGCGACCGCCTCCACGCCTTTTGGTGTTGCTGTCGCCTCGGAGAGGATTGCCGCATCCGAACGGGTTGCGTCAGTTTCTGTCTTTTTCTCTGTTTTTGCATCTGTTTTTGCATC
>JAGWXQ010000237.1 GCA_018969805.1 Paenibacillaceae bacterium
CGTATCGTCCAACGTACCCCGTGCGGCACTTCCGTAAGACAGCGCGATCCGTTCTGCAAGACGATGAAAACTGAGTATTTGTACGTGCATGAGCGCACCAAACTGCATCGTCAACCGCCGTTCGATGTCGTACACCATTTGTTCGGGTACGATCAGCCACATCGGTGTCGTACGCATGGAACGATGCCACGTCTGTGCAAGCGTTTCAAACAATCGGGTCGTTTTTCCTGTCGCCGCGCGTCCAAATATCCACTGGAGGCTCATGCGACGTGCGCACCGACACACGAACCCGACTCCAGTGCAGCGATGCGCACACGCACTGTCTCCCCGATCGGTGTAGGGTGATCGGGCACGTGTACGCGTACCGGCAAGTAGTTGTCTGTATACCCGCTATACCAGCCACTCGGATGCCCTTTTGCTTCCCGCTCGATCAAACAATCCAAGTGCACTCCAATAAATTGTTCGGCGTATTGTTGTTGCATGTGCTCTGCAAGCGCGATCAGCTGTTGGACGCGCTCGTGCTTCGTTTGTTCGGTATGCTGTTCGGGCAAGCGCGCTGCCACGGTGCCTGTCCGCTGCGAATACGGAAAAACGTGCATGTCTGCAAACCCGATGTCGTGCATAAACCGATGCCCTGCTTCGAACATGTGCTCTGTCTCACCAGGAAATGCCGTAATAACATCGGTCGTAATCGCGACTTCGGGCCACCGCATGCGAATGCGCTCAATCGTGCGGGCGTACTCTGCCGTCGTATACTTCCGGCGCATACGGCGCAAGACTTCGTCGTGTCCTGCTTGGAGCGGAATGTGCAGATGGCGGCAAAATGTGGGGTTGCTCATGAGCACGTCGAGCACTTCGTCGGTCACTTGGCTCGCCTCGATCGACGAAATGCGCAGCCGCTGCAACTCCGGAACGTCCCGTGCCAAATCCGCAAGCAACTGTGCAAACGAATAATGGTCCATGTCTTCCCCGTATCCCGCCGTATGAATGCCGGTCAAAACAATTTCCGAGTAGCCCGCTTCGACGAACTGACGCGCTTGTGCGATCACGTGTTCGGGTGCACGCGAGCGCAGCGTACCACGCGACCACGGAATGATGCAAAACGTACAAAAATTGTTGCACCCTTCTTGAATTTTTAAAAATGCGCGCGTCCGATCGCCAAACGACGGAACGTCCAGTTCTTCAAACTGGCGCGTTTTCCGAATGTTCGTCACCGCATGCACAGGCTGACGCGTGTGCGCGACGTGCTCGACCATTCCGACAAGCTGCTCGCGCCCTTGCGTCCCGATGACGATATCGACACCAGGTATGTTCCAAATTTCCGCGGGCGACGTCTGCGCATAACACCCCGTCACCGCAATCACCGCATCGGGATTACGCCGTATCGCACGACGAATCAATTGGCGGCTTTTTTTATCGCCCGTATTGGTGACCGTACACGTATTGATCACGTACACGTCGGCAAGCGCATCCAGATCGACGATGTCATATCCCGCCTGCCGAAACAAATGCGTCATCGCTTCGGTATCGTAAAAATTCACTTTGCATCCAAGCGTGCCAAACGCCACTGTCTTCAACGCGCATCCCCCATCCTTTCCAGTGAAAAAAAGAGAACACAAAAGTCCGCATGACCACGAATGATCATA
>JAGWXQ010000238.1 GCA_018969805.1 Paenibacillaceae bacterium
TGTTTGTCGATTTTCCAATTAATTTTGGACGAACAAACACTTTATAGCGGACTCCAGCGAGCAACGGAACATCCGAAACCGATTGGACATCAAACGCCGTAGTTGTCGTCGTCTGAACAGTCGCTTGGTGTGGCTGTGTGTCCCCGATGCGTCCGTATCCGATTTGGTACGCTTCGGCACGCGGATACGGTGTCCAACGGACGGATATGTGTGATGCATGCGTTCCTTGAGAAACGACCAAAGCAGGAGGGGCAAGCAAATCATGGGGTGATAGACGAGTAGGAATTGTTTCGCTGGGCGTTGTGTCGCTTGGTGCTTTTACGATACCGTATCCGTACTGCGTATCCCATCCCGGCGCGCCTTTGTCCACCGCTTGTGAAAACATGCGCCGACGCAACTGTTCTGCGGAACACGACATGCATTGTTGCTTGTACAGTGCCATCACCCCGCTCACATACGGGGCGGCCATCGACGTCCCACTGAGCATCGTATACGTATTGTTGAGATACGTGCTCTTGATGCGCATACCAGGGGCTGCGATCACTACGTGGTCTCCTGTACTGGAAAAAGGTACAATGCGATCTTCTTCATCTGTCGCACTGACCGCTACGGCGTTGCGCACGGCGGCTGGGTACAGGACACATTGGCGGCACCCATCGTTTCCAGAAGAGACGACGCTGACGATGTTTTTTCCTTCAGCAATATCCAACAACATGTTTTGCGCCAACGAATAGCTTGATCCCCCAAAACTCATGTTCATGATGTGCACATTGTTCATGATGCACCACTCCATACCGAGCAAAATATCGTACGACGATGCCGTTCCATCATCGCGAAACACTTTGGCGATATACAACGATGCATCAGGTGCAGCGCCGATGTATCCTTTGTCATTGTCCCGTGCGCCAATAATGCCAGCAACATGCGTACCGTGTCCATTGATATCGGTCGTTTGTTGGGGCGCAGTGCCCCCAGAAACTGTACTTATCTTATGCGCAATCGTGAGGTCTTCATGTGTTGCTTCGATTCCTGTATCCAGCACACATACGCGCACGCCACTGCCTGTATATCCCGATTGATGCGCTGCTCTTGCATTTGTCCTCTCCATGCCGTAGTCTATTTTTTGACCTGTCGATGCAAGTGTCGGTGGCGCACCAAACGGATCGATCGTCACGGTATGTTCTGGTTGAATCGACACAATTGCGCTGTCCCTGTGCATCGCAGCCAATTGTTCTGGTGTCACTGTCTGTCTTGCTGCCGCGATGAGATGCATGCGCTGCTCCATCACGCCCATTCGTTGATCGCGTGCAGCAGCATCGCGGTACGTGACAATGACGTCTGTAAGGGATACGCCCCCGGCAGAACGCCACACCATTCCTTGCTGCGCAATCCATGTACCGGTGTCCATCGTGTGTGTTGCTTGTTCAAAAGCGCGATCCAACGCTTCATTTGCATATGCCTCATCGCTGGGTGTTCCAGACACCGCGCGCGCATCAGGAAGCATACTTGTTGCGCACACTGCCACTACCCATATACAGAAAACAATCGCGCGCAAGATGTTCGTCATGGCGGATCCCCCCGATCGGCATCAATGGTTGTCGGTTTGGACATTCTCCCGTATTGTTCCATTTTTTGCATTTT
>JAGWXQ010000239.1 GCA_018969805.1 Paenibacillaceae bacterium
CAAGCGCAGCGATGTGCTGCGCAGCACACGTCTCATACACGATCGCTTCAGTGACCGTATGTCCTGCTGCCCGCACAAACGGAATCCACGCGGTATGGGCGACACGCGCACGTGGGATGAGCACGTGCTGTGGCTGCAAAAAAGTACGCACGTACGCTCGGGCAAGCCCTGCCCCGTGGTGCTCGTCCGGTATGAGCACCACGTCCCATCCGTGCGCGCGGGCTGCTTGTGCCGTCTTCGGCCCGATCGCACACGCAGGCACACGGACGAGCTGCCGCGCCGTCGATGCACCGCACACATCGACGACGTACCGCACCGCATTTGCACTCGTAAACAGCACATGGTCAAGAAGCGGAGCAACGTGGCGCACAACCGCAACTTCTCGCTCGTCGTACAACGGCTGTGTCTGGATGACCGGCGTGTGCAGGACGTCTGCACCATACGCGCGCAGTGCAGCGATGAGCGGCTGCGCTTCAGAGACACCCCGCGTGACGACAATGCACCGATGGGCTAGGGACAAGCGCCTTCACGACGCATCCACTGCGCCATCTCCACAGCGAGGTCGCGCGGATCTGGTCCGCGTACCACATGCCTCCACAGCGCATCCGCCCTCCCGATCGCAGCACGCAAGACGTACTCCGTCTCTTCTTGCGTCACATGCACCCCGATCGGCTCCTGGCATCCACCGTGCACGTGTGCAAGAAAGCTGCGCTCTGCTTCGACGGCGATGCGTGTCGGCGCATCGTCGAGCGCACGTACGATTGCCAGCAACTCCTCGTCCTGCTCTTTGCACTGAATCGCGAGTGCCCCTTGCCCTGCAGCAGGGACAAACGCATCGATCGGCAACGGCGTATACGGGACATCACTGCCCAACCGCTGCAACCCCGCTGC
Organism: Paenibacillaceae bacterium; assembly: GCA_018969805.1. Classification (GTDB taxonomy): domain Bacteria; phylum Bacillota; class Bacilli; order Paenibacillales; family YIM-B00363; genus REEB470. The sequence goes on from JAGWXQ010000239.1 coordinate 892, forward strand.
CGCCAGAACGATCGCATCATAACGCGCGAGCGCACGCACGCGTGTATCGACGTTTCCGCGCAATGGATCGATGTGCACGTCCGCACGGGCATCACGCATCAAGCACGCCCTGCGCACACTCGACGTCCCGATGCGCGCATGCAGCGGAAGCGTCTGAAGCGTATACCGCGCATGGGATACGAGCGCATCGAACGCTGCGGCACGTACTGGGATCGCGCCAAAAATCAGCCCTTCGGTCATCGCATACGGCAAATCTTTCATACTGTGTACCGCCAAATGCAGTGCCCCGTCTTGCATGCGCCGCTCAATCGCACCGCAAAACAGCCCTTTGCCCCCATACGCAGCCAACGGAACATTGGCCATGCGGTCTCCGTCGGTGACGACCGGATCAATCACAAACGTGTGGTTCCATCCGCGTGCGCGCACGATGTCCTCCAGCTGCCGCACGACTGCACGCGTCTGCACAAGTGCAAGCGTGGATGCCCGCGTGCCGACGACCCACTTCGCCATCTGCCCACCCCTTTATGATGTCTTATGCAACACATCAGAGAGCGACCTGCTCGGCTTATCGCACAATCCGACGTGCATGGTCTCGTCCAGCTCGATTCCAAACAACGATCGAAAATGCTCACGTACTGCGGTCCCATCGTCATGTGGCGCGCGCTCTTTTAACGCCCGAATCGGGGCAGACAACACTTGCGTCAGCATGCTTTTGGACAGCTTATGAATGAGCCTCCATTCCCGATCCC